>JAFGTU010000034.1 GCA_016933985.1 Sedimentisphaerales bacterium
AACTCGAAATTCAAAACGGGGCGTAACACATTGAAACAAAAAGAGTTATGGAAGTCGTTTTAGAAAAACGTGCATAAAAAACAAGAAGTTGATGGTTTGTAGTACAGATTTGGTCCAAACTCTAAATGCTAAGCAGTATCCCTGCCGAAAGCCCAAGAGGAAGCAAAAATAAGTACGGTGTCCCCAGATTACTTCCTACAACATCACGATGTGAACCGACAAAAACAATGATCAGGTGCAGCGCCTTGTTATCCTCAAATTTCATCGAATAATTTGGGTTGATGCAGTTTCCTTTTGTCGCCTATGATCTTTCCCTGCAACGGCCTCAAATCAACAACCGCCCCATAGTCAATGAACACCTCGCGGAATGTATCAATGTCCTTGTTCCAATAGATCATTGCGCATGACATTGGCGCACCCTTACCTTCATCCTTACCCTCAACAAGAAAACGCAGTCTCGTGTCGTACAGAAAGCAGACAGCGGTTGCCCGTCCCCAGACATATTCTTTCCAATGGCTGGTGTTAGTTGCGACAGGCACTAAGGCAAGAACCTGCGATCCATAGTTCTTGTGGGCATGGGCACACTTATAAAGCCAGTATTTTATTGTCGTTCTACGCTCTTTGTCAGAGCCATAAGGTGGATTTACATAGATTGTGGGATAATTCCATGATTCCTTGAGTCCATCTTTTTCTGGTAGCTGGTATTCTGTTTCAGCATGGACTATGGACCATTCATTTGAGCATGGATCCAGAAATATCTTGCCACCAAAGACTTTTCTGACTGCGGTAACATACTTAGGAGGTGTACACCAGTTGACGCTCTGCGAATTAACTGTCCTTCCAGCCGTCATGAGCGTATCTCCTGCCAGTCTTTTCGTTTCAAAGCGTCAAGTTCGGCCTTGAGGGCAGCAAGCCGTTTCGCCGCTGGGGCTACGATGTTGAACCATCCTTCGATCACCTTTATGTGCGACTTGAAATAGGATTGGAGAGCGGTGTCAGCCGCTAAGGAGATTTGAACCTTTGTGAACTGATTGACTCCCTTCTCGCCTGTGTAGCTTGCTATAAATGCGTCTTTGGCCGCCGCCAGTTTCTTTGCGGGATGAAACAACAACTCGTCAATGAACTGAGCAATGCCGACATCGGTCAAGAAAAGGAGCCAGTCGTAGGATTGAGCGAGAACCTTCAGTTCCTTGTTGTGATTCTCGGATGTGAACCAATTGCCGTGGTTGCTGACGACTCCGACGGTCAGAATGAACCGGGAAAGAAGTTCTGGATCGTCAGAAGCGATGATTTCGGACATCAACTTGTAGTAATCGCCACATCGAAACGAGCCGTCACGCTTCTGAATTAGGCCGCCCATACTCCCATCGGTCAGCCTTATTTTTTGCAACGCTGACACTGTTCGAGCGACATAGGCTCCTTGCTTGGCCTTTTCGATGGTCTGCGGTCCTTTCCGCGTTCCTTCTTCCACCCCGACCCGCTTACATTCGAAAATAGCGAATGGGCGACGTTGAAGGGACACAACAGAATATCTTCCTGTGTCCTTTCCCAGTTGGTGAAGGTACGCGTTTATGAAGGTCTCGCCAAGGTCACAGACTGTGCATGAGTTCCGCAGAATCAAGCGACTGCTCAACAAGGCGTGCGACTTGATCGAGTCCGCAGGAATTCCAAGCTCGGCAATCCGTTGATTCCTGGCAATCTTACTTGCTGTGATGGGAAGTGCATCCCGGTTGAACTCCGCTGTCATCAGATGGGTTGACGGATGAAGGCTGTATTCAACATTGTGGGTAATATCATCGTTGCCGAATTCCGGTAGCGGTCTCTCTATCGCAATGTTTCTTTCAAGCCCCCATGATTTTAGGGCGTAGAACGTGATGATCTCGACAAGGGTGCCGAGCGCACGCCCGGCAGCCTTCTTAGAATCTTTGGCGTAGTGGAACACCTCCTCAGTGAGAACCTTCTGGAGTTGGTCAACTGATGGGTATGACATCGTTCATTTTCCTTTTCTGGGCTTTCTTTATTTCATGGCTAACAATAATCAGATTGATCCATAGTAATAATCAATCATCCTTAATCAATCCCAAAGGTCCGGGGTTGCGGAATCAATTGTTTCGCCATTCAAGTTTGTCAAATCCATTGCCGTTGTGTAATTGTACGGTTGCGGTCGGGATATTCAAGATTTGTTTGGTGAAGAAAGTTGAGCCGCATGGGCTGAAGCTGATCCTACGGCGGTGATTCGAGACAGGCGATGCATCGGGATTTTTGCTTTGGTGCGAGTTGGATAATTCGGGGCGAGGGCGTCGGCGGCGTCGCCGTGCCGGCGACGGCTAAACGGGGGGGCGATTTTGGTGACCCCCATCACGTGGGATGGGGGCTAAATGTGGGAATCAGTTTTGTTTTTCTTTCCAGGGGATTGTAAATCGCTCGGCTTCTGAGCCGCAGAGGAGCGCTGCCTGGAGTCCGCCTCCGTTGGTTGTGTAAAAAACTCTGCCATTCGAGACGAAGCCTCCTACGCACTGCAATACGTCGATTGAGGGTCCGGCGTAGATGAGGCGGCCGGCTTTGGAGAATTCGTGGATGTTCAAGTTTGCGGCGAAGAGGTAAGGCTCGGAGAGTGTGAAGCGCGTGCAGCGGTAGTCTTTGGTCAGGTCGGCGAGGGCCTTGCCGGTGCTTTTTTCTATCAGGTACCCCTGCTTGTACTGGGCGTGGGTGAAGAGGTACTCGCTGCCGATAGTTATTACGTGAATTGCGCCGAGGACGGGGTCGGATTTCCAGATAAGCGAGCCATCCTTGGCATCGAGGCACCAGACGCGATTGGTCTTCTCTTCGACGGGATTGTATCCGCCCAGGTAGAGTCGGCCGGCCTGTGCGGAGATTGTGCAGCCTGCGTGAACGGCGTATTTCGTTGTGGTCCAGAGGGTGTTCCCTGTTTCGGGGTCCAATGCGGCGGTGATGCCCTGAGGCTCAGCGGAGCCGAAGTAGCAGGAGTAGTAGAGTCTGCCATCCATGAGGCATAATCCGGCGTCGTCTCCGCCGGAGCCGTATTCGGAGAATTCTTTGGTCCAGACTTCCCGGCCCGTATTTCTGTTCCACGCGCGGACGAGGGGCTTATGGTCCTTTGGGAAGCCGAAGGTGCTCTGGTGCTCGAAGAGCCAACTTTCGGGGGTGTATTTGCCTGTGCCGAAGAGGTATATCACGAGGTCTTTGTATATTACGGGGGGCTGCTGGCGATTCCAGCTTGGCGAGCCGGTGAATGGTGCGTGCCAAAGGAGGTCTCCGGTGGCCGCATCGAGGCAGCGCAGGGCGCACGATTCGAGGCCGGCCTGGGGGACGTAGAGGCGCTCTTCGTGGTAGAGGGGCGAGGTGTATGAGACGTGGACTGCGGGGAAGTACCGTCGCCAGAGCAAGCGGCCCGTCTCCTGCTCGACGGCGAAGATTTGTCCTTCGGCGGTGTGCGTGTACATTCTGCCTCCGCCGCAGACTGAGAAGTGCTTGACGGTGCCCTCGTATCTGCGGATCCAGCTCATTTTGAAGGGCGGTTTGACGCCCTGGTCGCTTGCATTCGTGTTGGAGAAGTTGCCGAAGCTGGTGAACCAGTCGTATTTCGAGTCGGTCAGGCTGCCGGAGAGCGGGCTTCGGATTTTGGATAGTTCGAGGTCTTCGGGCCTGGGCAAGGCGGGCGATTTGCTCTTTGGGCCGAGGACGTAGAGATAGCCATCCTCGCAGGCGAAATAGATGCGTCCATCGCATACCGCCGCCGGGGCCGAGATAGGTTTTCCGAAAGGCGTCTTGAACGACCATGCCTCGGCATTTCCCGAAAGCGGGACCACATATATTGCGCCGTCGAGTCCGGCGTGGACAACCGCATCCTGCAAGAGTATTGGCGGTGCGATAGATGGGTATCCGCCCAAGTATTCGGCGGATTTTCCGGAGCGGTGGCGGCAGAGGCCGAAGCCTTCCTGCGGGCGCGTTCGATATACATCTTTTCCCCGGATGCTGACGGAGCTGAAGCTTATCAGGTGCGGGCCTTGATAGCTTGTCTCTGTGCCTGGCACGAATTCAGCCTGAATCTCATCGCCTGCACGGCGGAGAATCTCGACCCGGCCTTCGTTGTCGCGGCGGGTCCACTGGCGATATACGCGGCCGGATTCTCCCATGCTCAAGGCCAGCGTAGAAGGGCTTTCGCGCGGGCCTCCGAGGTACTTGGCGCGAAGGACGGCGTTGTCGCCGAGGTCCTCCAGCCAAATCACCAGCCCCCCCGCCGGGACGACGAGCATATTTCCATCGAGGGCAAGATTTCTCGAACAGCAGAACTGGCTGGGCCAGGCTGCCCGCCCGCGGAACTGTCGCCAGTCGTCGCTCCAGCGATCGCCTTCAAAACCCAAGACTTCTTTTACGAAATCCCACGTCCAGCGGACGGTTCCGTTCGGTTCGAGGCAATAGATGCGCGAACCGAGCGTGGCGAAATAGACGCGGCGGCCATTTGCGACCGGGGTGCTGAATATGGGATCGCCGCAGTGTATCTTCTTTACGAGCGTTCCTTTGGCGGCGTCGAGGACGTAATAGGCCCCGGTCATAGTTCCGAAGTGAAGATAATTGCCGGCAATTAGAGGGGAGCTGACGTTGTTGCAGTTGGCCCTGCCGCCGGAGGTTTCGTATTTCCACAGGGGGCGCAGGGTTTGGGCGTCAATACAGGCAGCGGCGCCGGAGCCATCGACGAGGTATATGCGATTGTCGCTTACGACGGGCGAAGTGAAGATCGCATCGGTCATCGGGACGGCACCGAGCAGCTCGAGCGGCGTTGTCACCCGGCGGTCAGGCACGTTGCCGGAGTGGCGAGAGTCGTACTTATACTGCTGCCAGGTCTCGGCGGCGGATGCGGAGGCCGGCTGCCACAGCAGGCAAATGAGAAGCAGGCGACATATTATGCGGCGAACCGTTTTGAATTGTGAAATGACCAGAGAATCCGTATTCACTTTCCGTTCTCCTTAACCTTGTCATAATTTATAGACATCCGTTCGACGGTCGGGTATGTGGCCACCCTTATTCGCCGGCGCGCGGGAGAGATCGATCTGAGTGACAGTAAAGGCGTTGCTATTATCTTCATTGTTGCATACCACCTGCCCTTTCGGGTCGGTGATCAGAGCCTGCCCCGGATGGGTGAAGGCGATGAAGATTCCGTTTTCGTAGGAGCGCGTTCTCATCATGCAGAGATTCAAGTCGTTGTGAAAGCCGTAAGTCGGGTTGAAGATTACTCTTGCCCCCTGGAGGGTTAGCGTTCTGGATGTTTCAGGCCAACGACGGTCGGCGCAAATCATGACGCCAAAGTGGCCGAAATCCGAGTCATAGACGTCAAGATGTTTGCCTGGTGTGTATTTGCGGTCGTGGTTCTGGAGGTGCAGCTTGTCGTACATTCCGACGAGGGCGCCGCTGCGGTTGTAAATCAAGGCCGTATTGAATACGCCGTCGTCGGCCTTGCGGGCACAGCCGAAAACGACCCAAGATTTATTTTTGCGTGCCCAGCTTGATACGGCCCCGGCGTATTCGGAATTTTGCGGGTCGATTGCGTACTTGATTATATCCTCTTTGGCCACAGATTCTTCCGTCGAGACATAGCCATCGAGAAAACCCTCCGGGGTGACGACGACATCGACGTGCCCGCTCTTGGCAACATCTGCGAGAATAGCCATCAGTTTTTCGTGGTTGGCCTTGATGTTGCCTTTCTCCGGATAGACCTTTATCTGTACGACGCTGATCTTGGATACAGGCGGTTTACTGTGGGTTCTGTCGGTCTTTTCAGACTCAGCCGGGACGATACCGGCGCCGATGCCCATCACGCCGGCAGCTTTTAGAAAACTTCGACGGTCGAATTTCATAACGAATCCCCCGGATTCACAGGCTATCAATTTTCGTATAGTATTGTTGCTTATAGTATCGAAAGAAAGGTGAGTTGTAACTGAAAAAAAGTGGTTCGGGCGGCTGCGAACAGTTACAATCGTCGGCTGTCTTGGGCGTCGAAAGGTCATCGGACACTACGGATTCGATGCCGCCGCACTTTGGAGAACGGTGTTTCGGGCAAAGAGGAAAACAAAATGAAATCGAAAGCATTATTCAAATTCGCACTTGTTTGTATCGCTGTATTTTGTTTTCTGAGCTTATTCGCGTCCTGGAGTCCGGCAGGCGAGGATTTTGTGCCGGGGATTGAAGAGCTTTATCGGCTGGACCGGCTGGCGGTTCTGAGGGAATCCGTCGAGGTGGCGTCGCAATCGAGCTATGACCGAACGGGGGGCAACAACGATGGTTTCGGCGGGGAGTATTCTTACGTGCGGAAGGAAGACGGAGGGCTTGTATTAGTCGATTTGAAGGGGCCGGGCGTCATTTATCGGATATGGACGCCGACACCTACGGAGGATGTGATGGAGTTCTATTTTGACGGCAGCAGCGAGCCAGCGATAAAGGTCAAGTTCCGCGAGATTTTTATGGGCGGGCATCCCGTATTTGTTCGCCCTTTAGTCGGCTACGGGGCGGGCGGATTCTACAGCTATGCGCCGCTACCCTATGAGAAATCGTGCAAGATAGTGATTCGTGCCGAGCGGATACAGTTCTACCAGATCAACTACGCCACATATCCAAAGGAAACGGCGATAAAGACATTTTCGGCGGAAGCATCTGGCGAATATCGGCGGCATCTGGAAAAGGCGATGCAATTATTCGATTCGTGCGGTGCCGACATCAGCGCCTACGCTGCGTCTCCAGAGGCTAAAATTGAACGACTTAGCTCCAGCAAGGTGCTGAAGACGGGAGAGGCGGTGACGGTTTTCGAGGCTGATCGTCCGGGCAGGATTGTTGGGATTCGGATGGGGCCGGCGGAGGCATTTTCGGGCAAGGGGCGCGATATTGTTCTTCGAGCATACTGGGACGGCGAGAAGGAACCTGCGATCCTGAGCCCGGCGGGCGATTTCTTCGGCTATGCGTGGGGAGAGCCTGCGGTGAAATCGCTGCTGATCGGAACCGCCGACGGGGCCAACTACTGCTACTATCCGATGCCGTTCGACAAATCCGCCCGAATTGAACTGGTTTCGGAGCGGGATTCCGGCGCAAAGCAGACGACAATTCGGACGGAGGTAATGTTTGCGCCTATCGGCAGACGAGAGAACGAGGGCAAATTCTACGCGATATGGAGGAGGGAGAATCCAACTACAAAGGGCGAACCTTTCACCTTCATTAAGACCAAGGGACGCGGACATATAGTCGGCTGCATCCAGCAATCGCAGGGTTTTGAATCGGGCAACACATATTTTTTCGAAGGCGACGACCAGACGACTATCGACGGCAAGCTGGCAGTCCACGGGACCGGCTCGGAGGATTTCTATAACGGGGGATGGTACGACGTGCCGGGCCGGTGGGAGGCGAGGCGGTCGTTTCCGCTAAGCGGGTGCCTGGGCTATAAGAAGCACCTCGGCAGGACCGGCGGATACCGCCTGTTCTTAGGCGACGCATACGCGTACCGCAAGAACATTCTGCAGACTATCGAACACGCCCCCACGGGAAACGAGCTATTGAACGATTATTGCGGCTTGACGTTTCTATACTCGCAGGAAAGACCGACCTTCGAGTTCAAGCTGCCGGAAGCGGGCGAGAGGAAGGTTATCGATCTGAAGCGCATCGTCTTTGCGACGTGGTGGAACGTTCCGATTTACGCCTTCTCCTTCCGCGATACGACTCTCACAAAAGCCGGGGAGGAATTCGACGACAAGGAAGTCCGGTTCCTGTCTATGAAGGCAAAGGGGGATGACTGGTTCGGGCATCATTTCATCTGCTTTACGTGCGAGCTTCCGGCCGCGGGCAAATACAAGGTGAGCATAGACGTTATCAAGGGGCCGGGCCAGGGGAAGGTACAGTTATTTATGGACGAGGCGCCGGTCGGGCCGATTGTCGATATGTATGCCGAGAAGAGGCAGCACGCGGCGAATGAGCATATCGGGACGCTCGACTTGAATGAAGGGGCGAATAATCTGCTGTTCAAACTCGTGGGCAAAAACGAGAAATCCGAAGGGCTGGGGCTGGATTTGACCGGCATCATCTGTGAACGAGTGGATTAGGTACGAGTTGGCTGCTTCGGCGATAAAGCCGTGCCGCAGTCTTGAATTGGGGTGATTTTTCGGGTAAGAACGAACATAATGAGCAGCAAGACGTAAAGATTTGTTGTATTTTTTGCACGGTCAGAAAGCTGATGCCTCACGGGCATCGGCTGAGGAACCTATAACTCGGAGCCGAGATTTTTTTAAGGAGAAGTCTCTATGGCGACAGACGTTAAACAGATCGCAGAGCTGGTGCAGCGGAAGAGCGAATTCGTGCGATTGCTTTTCTCTGAAATTGATAAAGTCATCATCGGGCAGCGCTATATGCTGGAGCGGATGCTTATCGGGCTTTTGGCGAACGGTCATATACTGCTCGAAGGCGTGCCGGGGCTTGCCAAGACGATGGCGGTGACGGTTCTGGCTCGTGCGATAGACGCCCGGTTCAGGCGGATACAGTTTACGCCCGATTTGCTGCCTGCGGACCTAATCGGGACGCAGATATACCGGCAGAGTGACGGCGAGTTTTACACGCGCAAAGGGCCTATATTCGCCAACATCATATTGGCCGACGAGATTAACCGTGCGCCGGCGAAGGTTCAAAGCGCCCTGCTGGAGGCGATGCAGGAAAGGCAGGTTTCCATCGGGGATGAGACGTTTGCGGTGCCCAGCCCATTTCTGGTTCTTGCGACACAAAACCCGATCGAGCAGGAGGGGACTTATCCGCTGCCGGAGGCGCAGTTGGACAGGTTTATGCTGAAGCTCAAGATCGACTACCCCAACAAGGAGCAGGAGCGTCAGATTCTCGACAGGATGGCTGTGACCGACAAGAAGTTCGATATTAAGGCTGTTATCAGTCCCGGCGATATTGCGGAGGTCAGGGGCGTGGTCGATGAGATATACATCGACGAGAAGATAAAGGACTACATCGTCGATATCGTCTGCGCAACGAGAGAGCCGAAGAAGTACGGGCTGGATATAAAGAATTTCATAAGCTACGGGGCCTCGCCGAGGGCGACCATATACCTTGCAATTGCGGCAAAGGCGCATGCGTTTATTCAGCAGCGGGGCTATGTCACGCCGCAGGACGTCAAGAGCATCGGTATGGATGTTTTGCGGCACAGGGTCATTGTCAGCTATGAGGCCGAGGCGGAAGACAAGAGCAGCGAAGATATTATAAAGACTATTTTTGACAATGTTGAAGTGCCTTAGAAAATGCATGAGCAGTGGCACGGCCATCCTGGCCGTGCATTTTACCGGAGTGTGCCTGCAGGAAGAAGACCAACTGCAGGGCCAAGATGGCCCTGCGACGCATGGGCAAGATGCCCATGCCACGACAAAAACGGCTTCTCATGCACTTTCTTGGTGAGAACGTGAGATTCAATTCCATACTGCGATGATACCGGAAGAACTGATAAAAAAGATCAGACAGATTCAAATCTACACGTCCCGCACGGTTGACGCGAGCTTTGCGGGCCAGTACGAGAGCGTGTTCAAGGGCCGGGGGATGCAGTTCGACGAGGTGCGCGAATATACTCCTGGCGACGACATCCGCAGCATCGACTGGAACGTCACGGCCAGGACCGGCAAGGCTTACATCAAGCAGTTCGTCGAAGAGCGTGAGATGACCGTTATCTTCGCGGTCGATCTCAGCGCATCGGGTCAGTTCGGGACGGTCAACAAGATGAAGAACGAGCTGGCGGCGGAGTTCTGCGCGGTGCTGGCCTTTGCCGCGGCGAAGAACAACGACAAGGTGGGGCTGCTGATCTTCACCGACCAGATCGAGCTGTACATACCGCCCAAGAAGGGGAGCAGCCACGTATTAAGGCTGATTCGGGAGCTGCTGTATTTCAAGATGCCCCGGCGAAAAACGGACATATCAATGGCCTTGGAGTATATCGCGAAAGTTACGCGGAAGAAGGCCACTATTTTTCTGGTGTCGGACTTTATCGAATCGGATTTCAAGAAATCACTGGGCCTTCTGAACAAGCGTCACGATGTTATCGCGGTGCCAGTTCGCGACAGGGTGGAGATTTCGATGCCGAGCGTGGGGCTGATTGAATTGCAGGACGCCGAGACAGGCGAGATTATTCTGGTTGACACATCGAGCAGCAAGTTTCGCAATCAGTACGGGCAGGAGAGCTCGAGCCGATTCAATGACCTGGAGAATTTGCTCAGATCGACAAATGTTGACTGCATTCCCGTGACGACGGACAAACCGTATATCCGGGATTTGGTGCAGTTCTTCCACGCACGGCACAAGCGACACTAAGGACAACACAACTGGGACTCTACAGAAGCGAATTCTTTGAAGGAGCTTGAGTATATGGATGAGAAGCTGGATTTTTCAATTCCTCAGAAGAAGGGTGGGGGTCAATTTGGAAACAAAATAGTTTTGGCCCTGCTGCTTATCTTGACGGGGCTGGGAGTGGCGAACCTGCTCAAGGACTCCGGGCGCGGCAGTTCCACGACACAGCCAGACACGAGCGGTCTTTCGGCGGGGCAGATTAAGCAGTTGGCGACGAAACTTGCACAGAGGAATCTTCACGCACAGGCTGCAAAGGTCTGGGGGGATTATCTTGCATGCGCGGATATAACGGCCGGCGATCGCGCCAAGGCGCTGTTTCAGGCGGGGACGAGCTTGGAGCAGGCCGGGCTCTACGACGAGGCGATTGAGCGTTACTATCGCAGCGAGACGGTTGCGGCGCTGGACGAGCCGGCCCCGCAGATCGACGCTCACATAAGGGACTGCTTCGAGAAAATCGGCAAGTTGTCAGCCCTGCGATACGAATTGATGGACCGCACGGGGATAGCGAAGTCTGAGTCGGCGGGCGGTGAAGTGGTCGCCGAGATCGGCGCCGAGAAGATCACCTCCGCGGACCTTGATGCGCTAATTGAAAATGCAATCGAGAATCAACTAAGCCCGATGGCGGCATTTATGACGGTCGAGCAGTTAAACGAACAGAAGAAGAAGATGCTCGATGAGTATAAGTCCCCACAGGCGAGACGGCAGTTCTTACAGAGCTGGCTGGCCCAAGAGATACTCTATCGCGAGGCGCTTGAGGATCATCTATCGGGAAAGCCCGAAATCAAGAGCCTTTTGGACGAGGTTACGCGGGGAGTGCTCAGCCGGCAGCTTATGAACCAGCAGCTCGCCTCGAAGATCAATATAACCGAGACGGACCTGGAGACGTACTATGCCGCGAACAAGGCTGAATTCATCGAGCCTGCCAAGGCGAGAATCAGTCATATTCTCGTCAAGGAAGAGCAGCAGGCCCTGGACCTGATCAAGCAACTCAAAGCCGGTGCAGACTTCGCGGAACTGGCCAAAGAACATTCCGCCGACGAAGCGACGAAGAACAGCGGGGGCAAGATCGACGTCGATGTTACCAAAGGCGCTCATGTGCCGGTTATCGGGGACGCCAACTGGCTGAACGATCGCATTTTTTCAGCCGAGGCTCCGGCTGTGCTGGATGAGCCGGTCAAGACGGAAAAAGGATGGGAGATAGTTCGCGTCGACAGCAAGCAGGCCGAGCGGCAGAAGAGCTTCGACGAAGTAAGGCAGCAGGTGATGATGATGCTGACGGACCAGAAGCGTCAAGACGTTCAGCAGTCATACATCAAGCAGATGATGGACAAGTATAACGTCGTTATTCATACATCCGTATTGTCGCCTTCGCAGGAGGCTCCGGGTCCGGCATCGGTCTCCGGACAGCAGAAGTAAGTTTGAGTCGATAGATATATGGCAGAGACGGCGGTAAAAAGATACGGCATCCTGGTTGTGACGCTCTGCTGCTGCGCCGTGTTCGTTTGCGGGTGCGGAGACAGGAGAGGGCAAGCGGAGAAGACGAAGTTCGAGATAGACAAGCCTTATGAGCGCGGGCCGTTGAGCGTTCGTGTGCGTATAGACAAAAGCAAGCTGACAATTGCCGAGACACTGCTGCTCGAATTGGAGGCGACGGTGGAGCCGGGCTATGAGGCCCGGATGCCGAAGGTTGACGCAGTGCTCGAGCACTTTGGCATTTTAGACTGGGACAACCTGGGGGACAAGCTCGACAAGGATAATAACGTTGTGAGCACGTATCGTTATCGGCTGGAGCCTTTTCTGTCGGGCAAATACGAGATTCCGGCGTTGACATTCGAGTTTGTCGATGTCAACAGCCCCGAGGCGAAGACGTACAGTCTGTCCACCGAGCCGATTGAGGTTGAGGTCACTTCTCTGCTGGGCGAGGACCGCGCGAAGCTGGCCATCGAAGACATCGACGATGTTGTCGAGATGGCGCGGGAGGCTTCTTTCTGGTGGGTCTGGGCGCTTGCGGCGGCCTGCATCGCGGGCGCGGCGGTAGCATGGCTGCTGATGCGCAGGAAGCGGGCGATGGAATTGATAAGGATATTCCGGCCTGCGCACGAGATAGCCTACGCGCGGCTGCGGGCGCTGGTGAAAGAAGACCTTCTCAAGGGCGGGCGAGTGAAGGAATTCTACGAGCGTATAAGCAACATTCTGCGACACTATATCGAGGACCGATTCGACCTGAGGGCGCCGGAAAGAACTACCGAAGAGTTTCTCAGCGAGCTTGCCCGGACGGAATTGCTCGGTGCGGGGGACAAGGATGGTCTCGGCGAATTCCTTACGCACTGCGACCTTGTGAAGTTCGCAAAGCACCATCCAACTACGGAGCAGATTCAGCGAACCTTCGATCTGGTGAAGAAGTTTATAGAGAAGACGAAATCGGACGAGCGCAAAATCGACGTGACCGACAGAGTAAAAGCCGAACAGACCATCGAAGCTGAGGTTGCATAGATGCAGTTTTATTCTCCATGGGCACTATTATTGCTTTTGTTGCTGCCGGTTGTGGCATACTTGTCGCTGCGGAAGGGTCGGAATGCGGCGGTGCGGTTTCCGAGCCTGGTGGATGTTCGGTCGTGCCACGTCTCGTGGCGGCAACATCTGCGCCCATTGCTTATAGCGGCAAGGCTGCTCTGCTTAGCCTTGCTG
This sequence comes from Sedimentisphaerales bacterium, assembly GCA_016933985.1. Classification (GTDB taxonomy): domain Bacteria; phylum Planctomycetota; class Phycisphaerae; order Sedimentisphaerales; family Anaerobacaceae; genus JAFGCD01. The sequence continues at coordinate 13,075 of JAFGTU010000034.1, forward strand.
ATAGTCGCGCTTGCCCGTCCGCGGAAGGGGACGGTTCTGTCGGAAATTTCGACCGAAGGGGTTGCGATAGAGGCCGTCGTGGACCGGTCCGGCAGTATGCAGGCGGAGATGGATTTCGGCGAAAAGCTGAACAGGCTTGAAGTTGTGAAGAAGGTGCTGGCCGGCTTTATCGAGGGGGATAAGAAGGGATTGACGGGGAGGAGCAGCGATCTTGTTGGCTTGATTACCTTTGCACGATATGCCGATACGGTTTGCCCGCTGGTGCTGAGCCATAATGTGCTTCTTGAGTTTCTCAAGAAGACGGAGCTTGTTCAGATAGAAAGCGAGGACGGCACGGCGATAGGCGACGCGATTGCCTTGGCTGCCGCGAGACTGAAGAAAGCCGAGGAAGAGATTACGCGAAGGAATGCCGAGTTGACGCAGTCGGGCAGCACAGACTCGAATGGGGGCGAACAGGCCGGGTTCAAGATCAAGAGCAAGGTTATCCTGCTATTGACCGACGGGCGCAACAACGTGGGAGAATATGACCCTATCGCTGCTGCGGAACTGGCCAAAGAATGGGGGATTAAGATTTACACGATAGGAATCGGGTCGGGCCAGGCATATACGACTATACAGACCATCCTGGGAACCTACAGGATGCCCACCGGGCAGAATCTTGACGAGGGACTGTTGAAGGCGATTGCCGAGAAGACGGGGGGCTTCTACAGCAGGGCCGACGATGCCGAGTCGCTTCGCGGCATTGTCAAGCGAATAGACGATCTGGAGAAGACGCACGTTAAATCGATTCAATACACGCAATATGCCGAGCGATTCGGGCCGTGGACGCTTTCGGCGCTCGTGCTGCTGGCCTTTGAGATGTTGGCAGGTTCTACGGTATTCCGGAAAATACCCTGACCTGACGGGTAGAATATGAATTTGGGAAATGACAAGGCGTTGTGGCTGTTGTTTGTAGTGCCTGTGGCACTGCTGCCGGCATACATCTGGTGTTTCTGGCGTAAGGCGGCGGCGCTGCGAACCCTGGCGGATAACGAAATGCTCAAGAAGATCAATACTTCTGTGAGCATGAGGAAGCAGATATTCAAGGCTTTGGTGCTGGTTCTGGCGTTTGTGAGCATCGTTTTGGCGCTGACCGAGCCGAAGTGGAATCCGCAGCCCCAGCAGATTAAACGTCAAGGCAGGGACATCGCCATACTGCTGGATACATCCCGGTCGATGTTGGCCGAAGACATCAAGCCCAACAGGCTGGAGCGGTCGAAGATTGCCATCGGCGACCTGCTTGAGGCACTGCAGGGAGACCGAATCGCCATAGTAACCTTCGCCGGCAACAGCACGGTAAAATGTCCGCTGACCCAGGACTACGCATTTGTGCGCATGGCTCTTGCCGATATATCGACCGAGAGCACGAGCAGGGGCGGAACCGTGATAGGCGACGCCATCCGAAAGGCGACGACGGAAGTATTCGACAGGCAGAGCCGCGAGTTCAAGGACATAATACTGATTACCGACGGTGAAGAGCATGAAGGCGAGGAGAGCTTTCCGGTTCAGGCCGCGGAGAAGGCGGCCGAAGAAGGCATCAGGATTATTGCTATCGGGCTGGGCGATGAAGAGCAGGGCGCCCGGATTCCAATCACCGGGCCGGACGGTCGAAAGACATTTCTGATGTACGACGGCAAAGAGGTCTGGTCGAAGCTCGCCGGGGACAAGCTGCGAGAGATCGTTTTCCCAACGGGCGGCAAATTCCTGGCGGTCGGGCCGGGAGAGACCTTCAGCCTCGACCAGATATACTCCGACCTGATTGCAACAGCGGCAAAACGCGAGCTTGAATCGACGACAATGATGAAATATGATGAGAAGTTTCAGATATTCCTGATGTTGGGAATCGCACTGATGATTTGCGAGGCTCTGATAAGTGAGCGAAGAAAGACATAGACTAAGTGCGGTATTGATAATTGCGATGGTCGTGACGCAGGCGGTCTTTGCGGAATCGGCTCGGACCCTGACTCGGCTTGGCAACAAGCTTTACGGCGACGGGAATTTCAACGAGGCCATCAACGAGTACGACCAGGCCCTGGCTGATTTGCCCGGCGCTCCGGAGCCGAAGCTCAACAAGGCCAACAGCTACTACCGGCTGGACGACCTGGACAAGGCGATGGATTTGTACAAAGCCGTGGCGGCCGAGGCCAAAGATATGAAACTTGTGACCAAGGCCAAGTACAATCTCGGCAACTGCCATTTCCAGGAAGGCTCGAAACAGAGAGACTCGGATTTGCAGAAGGCTCTGGAGAGTATGAAGACGAGTATCACGCACTGGCGGGCGGTGCTGGATATCGAGCCGGAAAACGAAAAGGCCGCGCGGAATATCGAAGTGGCCCGGCTGACAATCAAGGACATACTCGATCAGATCAATAAGCAGAAGCAGGACCCAAATCAGGCTCAGGACCCGAACCAGTCGCAACAGCAGCAGCAGAATCAGCAGGGACAAGGTCAGCAGCAGCAAAACGCCCAGCAGGATCCGAATCAGCCCCAGGACCCGAACGAGGCGCCGCAGCCGAATCAGGGGCAAGAACCCAACGAGCCGGACAAGCAACGGCAACAGCAGCAGAACAAGCAAGAGAAGGAGCAGCAGGCGGCTGCCCCGGACGCGACGGCCCAGGAGATACTCGATAAGGAGCAGCAGCAGAAAGAACAAAGACAAATTCTCCAGAGAGGACGGTA
>JAFGTU010000233.1 GCA_016933985.1 Sedimentisphaerales bacterium
CTCCCAGGCCGACGCAAATCACCCGCAATCCGGCTTGTTTTGCGCCGGCGGCCACAAGAAAAGGCAGCCTCCCCGCCCCGGCGATTAAACCAAGCACACCAGAATCAGTCATACTGAATATGCTGCTACTGCTCAGCCTTCTCCTCATGATCAGATTCCGAAGGTAAGGCAAGCCGTTGAATCTGACTCTGAAGGATTCGAATATTCTGACGCATTTCAGGCAGATTCTGGATCATCCCGTACGCCCGCCTGCCCTGGCTTGCCTCGATTGCGGGAGCGCCAAGGACCACCTTGTCGTCCGGAACGTTGTTGATTACACCGGATTTCGCCGCTATGGTGACGTTGTTGCCGACGCTGATATGGCCGACGATGCCGGTCTGGCCTCCGATTATGCAGTGATGTCCGATAGTCGTCGAGCCGGCAATCCCGACCTGCGCCACCAGCAGACTGTGTGCGCCGATTTTTGTGCCGTGGCCTATCGCAATTAAGTCGCCCAGCTTGCTTCCCTGTCCTATTACGGTATCGCCGAGCGTTCCTCTCTCGATGCCGCACAGGGCGCCGATCTCGACGTCGTCTTCAATTATGACCGTGCCGATCTGAGGTATCTTGTGGTGCAGACCGCCGTGGCTGGCGTAGCCGAAGCCGTCCTCGCCGATTGACGCATTCGCATTGATGATCACCCGGTTGCCAATCTTACACCCGTCATAAATTGTGCTATTCGGATATATTATGGTGTCGTTGCCGATTTCGACGTTTTGCCCGACATAGACGCAAGGGTATATAATGCAGCCGTCTCCGATCTTTGCGTCGTCCGCTATTGTGACAAAGTCGTGTATGTGACAATCCGCGCCGATTTTCGCCGTGTCTGCAATAGACGTGTGCGGGCTTATCCCCACCTTTTTGTGCTTGTGATGCCCGTGCAGCAGCACCATTACCTGCATAAACGCGTAGTACGGATCCTCTGCTATCAGAAGCGGCACGGTCGTGCTTGTCGTTTCCTTGCCTGCGATCACGGCGCTTGCCCTGGTCGTCCGCAGTTGCTTGGCGTATTTACGGTTGGTCAGGAAGCTAATATCGCCCTTTTCCGCACGTCCGAGGGTCGATGCGGATTTGATCATCACGTTGGCGTCGCCGAAGACCCGCCCGCCTACGTAATCCGCCAATTCAGCTAAACTCTTTTCCTGCATAGCAATACCTGATGCCTAATACCTTTGCCAGAAGCACTTCATATCGAATACCATCTGATGAGCTGAAATATCCAGAACGTTTCATTATAACCAGCTTCTCCATGCGGTCAAGAGACCATTTTCGGCAAAAAGAAGCTTCCCGGTTGCAGCAGCACGCTGTATCGCTTAGAATCATTCGCCAAAGGTCATAAACGATACTATACAAGGAAGTCCGCTCAAATGAGAAAGTGCGCCACGAGAACGATTCTTGTCGTGATTCTTATCGTGCTGATTTCAACCTGTTGCCCAGTGTCCGCAGGCGGCGCTGCAGAAACCGGCGCTATCACAGTCTTATGCCCATCCGAGGCAACATCGGCCGAACGCCTGGCGGCGAAGGAGGTTCGGCGGTATCTGTATCTGCGGACAGGAAAGCTCGTGCCCATTGTCCGGAAGGATACGCAACCGCCCACGTCCGGCGGCTTGATTGTGGTCGGATGCAAACACCGGGCAATCGTGACGGCGATTGCCGCGGACAACCCGGAGACGGCCTCTGCCGTAAATACGATCGAATCTCAACAGTACCTGCTCAAGACCATCCAAAGGCGGAAACAAACTGCGCTGCTGGTTGTCGGCGGGGATGCAATCGGCACGCTCTACGGCGCTTATCGGTTTGCCGAGCACTTGGGCGTGCGGTTCTATCTGCACGGTGATACGATACCCGATGAGCGAATCGCCCTGGAGATACCTCACCTTAATGAAGCAGGTAAACCGCTCTTCGAGACGCGGGGAATCCAGCCGTTCCACGATTTTCCCGAGGGGCCGGACTGGTGGAACGCCGACGACTACAAGGCAATTATTGCGCAGCTTCCCAAAATGCGGATGAACTTCTTCGGCCTGCATACCTATCCCCAGGGCGGAGTCGGCCCGGAGCCGACCGTCTGGATCGGCCCGCCAGGCGATTTCAATCCCGACGGGACCGTCAAGGCCAGCTATCCGTCGAGGCATTTCGCCACGCCTAACACCACAGGCGCATGGGGATATGCGCCGATGAAGACCGGCGACTACGCGTTCGGCGCAGATCAGTTGTTCGAGCGCGACGAATTCGGCCCGGACTATATGCAGGGGATGAATCCTTGGCCGCAGATGTCCGCCGAAAAGGCCAACGAGTTGTTCGACCGGATGGCTGGCGTGCTAAAAGAGGCCTTCGAATACGCCCACGCCCTCGGCGTCAGAACGTGCGTCGGCACCGAGACGCCGCTCATCATACCCGATGCCGTCAAAGAGCGTCTCAAAGCAATTGGCAAAGACCCGGCAGACAAGACCGTGGTGCAGGAGCTTTATGAAGGCATGTTCCGCAGGATCGCCGCGGCCTATCCGCTGGATTACTATTGGTTCTGGACGCCGGAAGGCTGGACCTGGAGCGGCGTCAAGGATGAAGAGGTCGCCGCGACGCTGGCCGATTTCAGAGCCGCCATCGCCGCTGCGAAGAAAGTCAACGCCCCCTTTACGCTGGCCACCTGCGGCTGGGTCCTGGGCCCGCCAAAAGACCGCGCCCTGTTCGATAATACTCTGCCGAAGGAAATGCCGATGAGCTGCATAAATCGCAACGTGGGCTTTTCCTTCGTCGAGCCGGGCTTCGCCAAAATCGATGGCAGGCCTCAATGGGCGATCCCCTGGCTCGAGGACGACCCCGCTTTGATAATTCCACAACTCTGGGCCGGGCGAATGCGGCGCGACGCCGCCGATGCCCTTGCCTACGGCTGCACCGGACTGCTCGGAATCCACTGGCGGACCCGCATCCTGGCACCGAACGTCTCGGCCCTTGCACACGCAGCCTGGGACCAGGCCGCCTGGAACCCGGAGTGGCACGGGCTTCCAGCCCGTGAAAACACGGCCAGGATGGCCGTGCCACAACTTACCGAAAGCCGCGACGGCGGCAATGTTGCCGCCTTTCCCAATAATCCGATGGCCGATACCGAAGAGGATACCCTCTATCAGACCGTCATCTGGGACGTCAGGGCATATCACCTGAAACTCCCAAACGGCGCTTATACGGTAACGCTCAAATTCTGCGAGCCGGCCTACGATGAAGCGGGCAAGCGAGTCTTCGGCGTCAACCTCCAGGGCAAAAAGGTCATCGACTCGCTCGATATCTTCGCCAAGGTCGGCAAGAACAAGGCGCTTGATTACACATTCAAAGGAATCGAAGTAACCAAAGACTTTCTGAGTATAGACTTTGAGCACATCGTCGAATTCCCCTGCATCGCAGGCATGGTAGTTGAGGGGCCGCACGCCGCGAGGAAGATCAACTGCGGCGGCCCGGCCTACAAGGACTACCAGGCCGA
>JAFGTU010000234.1 GCA_016933985.1 Sedimentisphaerales bacterium
CACAGCAACCGCCTGCGCACGGCCCGGGAGCGGGAGGAGTTCTTCTCAAGGCTGCACAAATTCGGCGTCGCCGGGGCCAAGATAGACTTCTTCGACCACGAGGCCAAAGAAACCGTGGACCTCTACGAAGAATTGCTCAAGACAGCGGCGAAATACCAAATAGTCGTCGATTTCCACGGCGCCAATAAGCCCACAGGCCGGCAGCGCACCTGGCCCAATGAGCTTGTTCGAGAGGCCGTCAGAGGAATGGAATCCAGCAGCCTCAAAGAGCGCGCCCGCCACGAGACAATCCTGCCGTTTACGCGCTATCTTGCAGGTCCCGCCGACTACACGACGATGCACTTCGGCCAACGCCGAGGCGATACGACTTGGACCCACCAGATCGCCAGTCTGGCCATTTTCGACAGCCCGATGCTCACACTGGCAGCGCATCCGCAATCCGTTCTTGACAATCCGGCTGTGAATGTGGTCAAGACCATACCGGCTGTATGGGACCAGACCATTGTGCTGCCGGATTCACAGATAGGCGAGCTGGCGGTCTTTACCCGCCGCACTGGAGAGATATGGTTCCTGGCGGTTATGTGCGGCCCACAAAGCAAGACTATTGAAATACCCTTATCGTTCTTAAGCGACGGCCGATACAACGCTTCGCTCGTCCGCGACAGCAAGGAAAAGCCCGATGCGGTAGTCCTGGAAGATCGCACCGTGCAGCAAGGCGATACGCTCAAGATCGAAATGACCGACGGCGGCGGATTCGTGGCCCGATTCACCAAAGAATAGCCGCCCCCGTCATCGCGACCCACTCAGCCTGCCGCCGATTCACCCCCGGCTGGGAACGCAACATGGACGATCAAATGATAAAGCTCTTAGCCGAGAAGGGCGGAACAATCCAGATCGCCTTCGGCTCCGGCTTCGTCAATAAGCAGATAAACGCAATCTCCGCCCGGCGTAAGGACCGCATACTCGCCCACCTAAAGTCCGCCGACCTCACCCCGGACCAGCAGGAAGAATACGCCGACCGCTACGTCCGCGACAATCCCCTGCCCCGCGCCTCAATTGCAGACGTCGTCACAAACATCGACCACGTCGTCAACCTCGTCGGAATAGACCACGTCGGCCTCGGCTCAGACTTCGACGGACTATGGGGAGAGCTGCCCGCAGCCCTAACCGACGTATCCTGCTATCCCAACCTCATAAACGAGCTCCTAAAAACCAGCTACACCCAAAAACAAATAAAAAAAATCTCCGCCGAAAACACCCTCCAAACATGGTCAACCATCTCAGAGGCCGAGGCAACGTAACACATTGCCCCGTAGAACCGTTTCCGGCCAAGAGCCAATTGTAGTGCGAGTTTGCAGCCTCAGTGGAATCGGTTAGCCCGATCTCTTGGCCGCCAATCACCTCCTCACATTCGATCTTCCAGGGATTCTTGTAAAGATCGTCAGGCGGGCCCCGGACTCAAGGCCCCGCACCTTCGAGCCATTGTGTGGCGACCTTCTCAAGATCCCTCATGTTGACTATCCCATCCCCCCAGTACGGAACCACATCCGCCGATGGCGACCCCGGCGGCTGAAGCCATTGAGCACCAACGATGGCCAGGTCTGCAAGGTCAACTGCACCATCAAGGTTTAGGTCGCACCACATCCAGGAAGTCCTTATAGTGACCGAAGCGAATCCGGACAGGTCATTACTGTCCGTTGCAGTAGCTGTAATTACGTGCTCACCTTCAGAGAACCAGTCGGCGTGCCAGCTAAAAACCTCTCCATACCCGAACTCACCATCAATGCTTGAGGTCCACACTATGTTCGCATCTTCGACCGGTCCGTCCTCCCGGTCGCGTGCAAGTACCCTGAAGACTATCAACTGATTGCCCGCAAAGAACGTGCCCTCCCCGGGCTCAACAATCATTACGCGAGGCGCATTATTGGCGACGGAGAATACCCCATCGGACTCATCAACCGCTGTGTTAAATCCATCACTCGCAATCACCCTGATAAGTCCCTGCTCACTACCGATTAGCGCCTCCCGACCAAGAGTAATATTCGGCTCTGACCGAGCAATTGAGAATGTCTCCCACGAGATGCCGTTATCAGGGCTGTACTGAACCATGTACACAAGCCTATCTCCATCTGCATCCTCAGCGCTCCATCGCACTTCTACATTATCTCCAGCGAATGTCTCACCCCCGTTGGGCTGCATGACCTCCACCGTCGGTCGGTTCGGACTAGCCGCTATGGATGCAAGTTCAACTCCATTGTGATCAATAGTCACTTCTTGCATGTTCGGGTCCGACCAGACAGCAACCACAAATAGCCCTATCCGTTCATCTTCTCCCGGTCCGTCAGGCATACACTCAAGTGCTTCAAAGGAGAGACTGTCTATCAGATCGCCATCCTTATCTAGCAGCGTCATATTATATTCCCCTGGCCGCTCTGCCGGCGGCACAATAGCATCTGGCACGAGACTGAAGGGTGAGAACGTGACAGAATCGCTGTCCAGATTGATCCGTCCACGCACCAAGAGTACATCACCGCTACCCGATGTGGATACGCCAAGAGGAGGTCCCGGAGACGGGGCGCCAAACTTGCCAGGCAAAGCCTCAAGTATACCTTCATACGTATACTTCGAGATCCATTTCCAGGGATTGCAGTAGCTCATAACCTCGAAATGCTCCATTGGGTCAATGACCAATTTGGCATGCGTATCGTACCCATACACAAGATCTTCGTCCCCTTCGCCCATCGGACCTATAGTCGCCTTCCAACCTTCGTCGGCCCCCCCCACAAAATAGATGTAGTACGGGAAATTGATATCATGGCCCTTCTTCGAGCCACAGGGCCCCTCGCTGTCTTCCTTCCTCCGTGGATGAAGCCTGCCAAGGCAATGGCCCAACTCATGGGTGTGTGTATTGCGACCGTTGTCAAAGTCACCCTTAGGAATGTAGCCCACCGAGTCATTCGCATTCAGATGTGTTACTCCTGACGTGTGATCACCAAGGGGCTCATTTGTCAAAGCGCCATAGTAAATGCGGCTACAATCACCAGTCCGCTCGCACTCATCTTTGGAATAGTCCTTCAGATCCTCAAGAACAAGAAGGAGATCTGGTCTCTCCAGATAGGAGAACGGCAGTGCCCCGTGCGGCGCCACGTCCACACTCGCCACTGGGTACATCGCCAGTAGCCGTTGTTTAAGCTCATCTAACTGAAGCGACGTTGGTATCTGGTAATTCCTATCCTCATCGCGATATCCAACCTTTACAAACTTGACTTTCAACTGAGGACTTTCTTGAAATGTAACAGTCACACTGCCGTCATTCCCTGGGTCTCTAAATTCAATATAGCTATATCCATCCTGTTCGAGCTGAAACCTCACCGTTCCCTTTAACCAATCGCCAACCAGCTCCGGGGTTATACGAAAATTTAAGCTGTGGCCCCAGTTCCCGCGGTCGTACATCCCTGCTGGTTGTGCCTGTACTAGATGGCCGGAATTCATCGCCTCCAGAGGACAACCAGGCAACTCTTCATCATCACGAAATCCCCGCAATACGGCTTTGGCCGTTTTTGCCTCTCCTGTTGTACTTCTAATATGGGCTCGCACATAAGTCTCTTTGCCCTCAATAAGAGGAACACTGTTCCTCCAGTCCTGTATAACCTGAACAACCTCCAGACCAATCAATTCGGTGGGACCCTCCCGCACGACAATATGACTGGTCGCAGACCCAACAATATCGTCAGCATCCGTAACACGTAAGTCAACAATGTAAGTCCCGCGAAGTGGAAATACATAACAGGGGCTAGGCCGGGTATCTATTGGAGGGCAAGAGTGGTAATCCCAAAAAACCCACTTGTACGTATAAGGTGGTGTTGTATTTCTAAATGACGCACTGAAACAGACTGGTTCCCCGGCGGCGGGATGCAGTGGTGAGTATTGGATTGATATCGGCCACTGGACTTCGACTGATGCGCCGTCTATACTTGACCCCCCGCAGCTATGGTCGAACACAAGCAACATGACCTCATGAATTCCCGGGTCCCAGTACGTATGATAAGGATTGAGCTGAGTGCTATCCGGTTGCTCCCAGTCGCCGTCCCAATCGAACCACCAAGCATATGTGCACGGACCTTGGAAACACGTAGAGGTGTTTATAAACTGGATTCTCTCCCCAATAGCTGGCGCACTAGGTGAATAGCTGAACTGCGCTACTGGGTCCTGCGGGAATTCCGTTGCTGGATATATATCTGCCTCAGCCTGTTGAAGCTCCACGACAGCCAAGAGCAGGTAGAGTAAGGAAGCCAGGCCTAAGCTCCGCCTGGACTTCCTCACCTCAGTCATAGCTACGATCCCCGTTGCATTTACGCACCCAGACATATATGAACTCCTTCTTACTGTTTCTTCGCCAACATCTCGGCTCGACGGCACTCCGTCAGACGCTGCGCACCCACGTTTCTCGTCGCTTCACTTGCCTCGGCTTTCTCATTGAACCTCATAGAGGCCATTTCTGCGCCCTTCGTTGCTTTTCCTGAGAAACTTCTGAGAACCTGAACCTTTATGATACCAGAATTCCCTTTCGATTTCAACAATTCTTTTCTTTCCGCGGCTCAGAATCTTTCCGTACCGTTTTCGCCAAGAGGACGGCCAAGGCCCCCCCATTGCGGGCCAGAATGCCATAAATCGCGGCCCGGAAGGGCGGGTCACATGTTGCGCGAGGGTTGAAGGGTGGCGGGGGAGGTGGTAGAATGGGGTGTTGTGATTTGTTTTTCCGAAAGGAATGATGTTATGGTGAAAGTGCGTCGAGTTCGGCGGGTGTTGATTTGCGTTTTGTTTTGCGTGTTGGTATTGGCGTCGAGTATTCGGGCGGCGGATCGGCCGCAGTGGCAGGAGAGGTTCACGCGCAACGGCATCTCGGATGAGACAGGTTTGGCCGATACGTTCGACCCAGTTAGCGGCAAGAATATCAAGTGGACCGTGCCTTTGGGCAGCGAGACCTGGTCCACGCCGGTGATTGCGGGGGGAAAGGTGTATATGGGCACAAATAACGACCCGCCCGGCGATAAGCCGCACGATCCGCGATTTAAGGGCGACAGGGGGGTCCTGCTTTGCCTGGACGAGAAGGATGGTAAGCTCGTTTGGCTGTTGATGGTCTCGAAGCTCGGGCCGGACCCGTATCTCGATTGGCCCCGCGCCGGAATTGTCTCGCCGCCGAGCGTCGAGGGCGACAGGGCGTATGTCGTGACTAATCGCGATGAGGTCGTATGCCTGGACGTAATGGGCCAAGCCAACGGCAACGATGGGCCTTATACGGATGAGGGCGTGCATCTGGCGATAGGCAATAAGGGCGGCCCGGATGTCGATCCGGTCGAGGTTACGAATATCGACGCCGACATTATATGGCTGTTCGATATCCCGAAGCAGGCCGGCACCTGGCCTCACGATGCCGCGCACAGCTCGATTCTGATCGACGGCGACTTTCTGTACATCAATACGAGCAACGGGATCGACAACCAGCATCGCGCAATTAACAGGCCCGATGCGCCGAGCCTGATTGTTCTGGAGAAAAGAACCGGCCGGCTGGTGGCGCGAGACGACGAGGGAATCGGCAAGAATATCTTCCACTCGACGTGGTCGTCGCCGGCGCTGGGCGTGGTGAACGGACGCAGGCTTGTTTTCTTCTGCGGCGGCGACGGCATCGTTTATGCCTTTGATGCGCTCAAGGCCGTGCCGCCGGAAGGAAAGGTCGAGATGCTGAAGAGGGTTTGGAAATTCGATTGCGATCCGACGGCGCCGAAAGAGAACGTTCAGCAGTACATCCGAAATAGAGAGGTCAGTCCCAGCAATATCAAGGGTATGCCGGTCTTCTATAAGGATCGGATTTATGTCGCTCATGGCGGTGATATCTGGTGGGGCAAGCACCAGGCGTGGCTGAAGTGCATCGATGCGGCGAAGACCGGTGACGTCACCGAGTCCGGCCTTATATGGTCGTGCGACCTGTCCGAGCACTGCTGCTCGACGTCGTCGATAAAAGACGGGCTGCTGTTTATCGCCGATTGCGGGAGGATGATTCGGTGTATCGACGCCGAGACGGGCAAGGTGTATTGGACGCACGAGGCGAAGGGGGATATGTGGGCTTCGACGCTCGTGGCCGACGGCAAGGTGTACGTCGGGACCAACCGGGGAGAATTCTTCATCTTTGAGGCGGGCAAGGAGAAGAATGTCATCAGCGAGATCAAATTGGACAGCGCAACCGCCTCGACGCCCGTCGCGGCGAACGGGGTTTTGTACGTCGCCACCATGCACAAGCTGTATGCGATTGAGAAGGCAGCCCAATAGGCTGGACAGGAGAGCAGAAGACAGGAGACAGTAGCCAGAAGACGGATTCCCGTGAGGCATCCGATGGATCTGGACCGGGTCAGATTGGCTTTGTTTGGCTTTGTTTTCTTCGGGGGAGCGGGGTGGAGTATTGGGGTAAGTGTTCGCAGTAGAAGAGGTTGCGGAGATTCTGGCGTTTTGGGAATTGGGTTTGTTTTGCATAATTGAGTGATAGCCGCGAAGACAGAAAGCACGAAAAAGACAGAAGACAGGATACAGGAAACGGGAGGACGAAAGACGACGGAGGACAGACGATGAACGATGGCGGGGGGTGGAGGATTGGGTTTGTTTGGGTTTGTTTTTTCTGGTCCGGCGGGGCGGAATATTGGTGTAAGTCGTTGGGGTGCAAGAGGTTGCGGTGATATTGGGGGATTTGGAATTGGGTTTGTTTTCTTCGACCCTTCGACGATGCTCAGGACAGGCTGCGCTCAGAACTCCCTTCGGTCGTTGCAAGAAAGGCTCACGGCGACCGGCCTGCGGCAGGCCTTCGGCTCGGTCACAGAGAACGGAGAGAGGATAGGAGTGTGGGAAGATGGGCGGTCCCGGTGAGGCAGGCGGGCTTATAGGCAGGTAAGAACCCATCTCACGGGATAAATTTTGGGGTTGGACTGTTATGGTTTGGCCCTCCTTATTAATGCTTATTCAGTTTGGTGTGTATTATATTATATCGGCTGTTGGATGTCAAGTGAATTGTAACCACAGATTTCACAGATTGGCGCAGATTAGGTCAAAAGAAGTCAACCACGAAGGACACGAAGAGGCGCGAAGACCTACTTGAAAAGTAGGCAAGGATCTAAAAGTATGGGCATAGAGGGCACAGAGAGGCAAAGGCACAAGGCATAAGAGCACAAGGGCACAGGATTTGGAGGTTACCAGGGGAACAGGAGATTAGGAGACGGACACAAGACGCAAGACGATAAACGAAGGACGTGGGAGCGAGAAATTCGAGGGTAAAAGGGCGTCGAGATCGGCGGAGGGGGGCTTTGAATTGATTATTTTATATTGAGTCCCGAAGAAGGGGATCTTCGATATTGATTCCGAACAAGAGCGGATCTGTGATATTTGGCAGGGATGGGGGGAAGTCTGTGAGTGGTTAATGTGGTTAATTGGTGATTTGGGGACGGGGGAGGGGCGGTCAGATAGGGGTTTCGGTTAGTACGATGTATAGCTTTGTCTTGCCGGAGGTGAAGGATATCCGGTTTTGGCCTTTGAGATGCTTGATGTTCTCCAAGAAGTTGGTCAGGAGTTGCTGGCGGGCTTTGGTGCGAGGGCCAATGTGGAAGTGGCGTAGGAGCTTGCGGAAAAGAGTCATTTGAGGGCATCTGCAGTTTGCGGACTGGCGGAGCATTAGCATGAGGATGTGTTGGACTTCTTTTTCGGTAACACCGAAGGGGCCTGTGGTAGCGGGGTCGATTGGCTGGCCGTGTAGGCGGATCTCTGAAATGGGGTGGTGATCTTTGCTATTTGGCATTTTTGCTCTTTTCTGAGTTGGCGGTTTGTGGTTTGAGAGAATCTGAGACAGTGGAGATTAGGGTCGAGATATACTCTCTCATGCTTTCTGCGATCAATTTGACTTCGTCGCTGGTGAAAGTTAGCGTTTGGTCTTTGGACAGTTGTCGCTTGACCTGTCTGGGAGTAGCATCCGCGACTTGGCTAATCGTCTTGTTGTTGACAACTCCACCGGCGTGGACAAGAGCATGGCGACAGGCAAGAGCAAGGATTATGTTGTTGACGCATTCTTTCTTTTGGATGGAGCAGCCAAGGTATTCGCTGAAGGCCCGCTGAATACTCTTAGTGTCCTGAAAGCTTACATCCTTCTGGTTGGCAATGAGCTCGGCGATGGAAACAGACTTGTCGGAGAGCATGCTTTGCAGATCACGAACCTTGAGTTTGAGTTCAGTTGATGTGAGTTCGGGAGAAGGGTTTGATTCGAGTTTAAGCGAAATTGCAGTTGTAAATATGGATTCGACTGCCGAAGCGAAATAGGAGGTTAGCATGACTACGCACTGATTGAACATGGATTGATAGTGAGGTTTGAGTGACTCATTTGTGCGAATCTTTCGGATCTGATCAAGCTCTTTCAGTACGCTGTAGGATGGATGGTTATCGGCAACCCCTTGCTGGCTAAGGAAAGCATCGGCTTTTTCGAGAGCTTGGATAGCAAAGTCTTGCACTATCTCGTCAAATTCCATGAGCTTATAGACAGAGTCAAGATTCGCATTGAATGTGTCTTGAATTGGTTGGAAAGGGGATTTCATGAGTTGGCCCCAGCCCTGAGAGGTGGTTACTATGAGTGAGCCTCGACGATTTTGATTTCTTCGTCGGTTAGGTTGTAGAGGTTATAGACGAGCTGGTCGATTTGGCAGTCGGTGGTATCTATCTGACGCTGGATTTTGGTTTTTTCATCGGGGATTTTGGCGGCGGCCAAGTCGTTGTGCAGGGACAACATTCGGTCAACAAGGGCGACCATTTTGTCGTGCATGGCGTTGTCATCGGGGTTGTCGAAATCGATTGTGCGGATGGGGAACTTTTCGAGGTACTGGCCGAAGAATCGCAAGTATGTCTCCCCATGACCTTCAAGCCCAGCGCAGATATGTTGGAATACAAATTGGGCAAGTTTGGAATTGAGAACGCCGAGCAAGTACAGGTCCTTCAAGCCGATGCAGTAAGTCGTATTTGAACCGTAGAACCCGTCCATATCGAGGGTAAACCTGACGGAGGTTGAAATGTCGGGACTGATGATCTTGGGGCGGTCAAACTCAGCAAAGTAGTCTACGGAATCTTGAATTTCAAACCATTGGTAACTACCGGGTTTTCGCCCAGTAGGGTCTTTGCGGCGTTTTTTAGGAGTCAACTCACGGCGAAACTGAGAGAGGTAATCCTTTATGGCAGGATAGTTATTGATACTGGTCCCTCGCCGAGTGAATATGAGATACTTGTCGTCATCCAGAATATGATAGCGCCGCACGTTTCTTCCTACAACGAGGGGCTTTATGATTTCCGATGAGTGCTTGTGCGCAGCAATCAGGTTCTTCCGCGTGTCGGCGGAGATGATGAAGGCTTTGTTCAAACCAGTAACGACGCCTCGGAAGAAGTGGCCTCGCGCATATTCGCGGAGGGGCTGGCCGCGTGCGGCGATGGTGTTCACAAGTGACGAGACGGGCTGGTCCGAGAATGACCAACCAAGGGGTGAAAGGCTGGACTGGGGGAGTTCCATTCTGGGATTATTACGAAGGAGTGTGGAATCAGGGCCAGATGCCATTTGGAGGAAGTCTTCCAGAGGGAGTGGAGGGGCGTAAAGCACAATATGTTTGTCGGGGACGGACTTCTGACACAGGAGAACAATGGTTCGGACAGTGGCGCCTTCAAAAACGGGGAGGCCAGCGAGATCGGTGATTTCAAGTACGGCAACGGATCTCTGGAGGTACTCTCGGAGAGGCTGGCCGTATGCGGCGCGGAGCCATTTGTTTGATACGATCACTCCGAATCGGGAGTCTTTTGATAGAAGGCTCAGGCTTCGCTCCATAAAGTATGCATAGAGATCGGCGACGCCGTGATAAACCGCGTAGACCCTTCGGAAATACGCCTTGTTCTCAGCGAGGCTTTCCTGTCTAACGTATGGTGGGTTTCCGATGACAGCGTCGAAGCCGGGGTTTTTTCTGTTGAAGATTTTTGGGAATTCTTGTTTCCAGTCGAAGGGGTTGATTTTTTGGTAGAGGTCGTTGTTGGGTGATGATTCGGTGGAGACCCCCGGCACAGGTCCGGGGGCTAACCGGTCGGAATTGTCGAAGAAGTCGGGGGCGATAAGGGAGTTGCCGCATTTGATGTTGGCGGCGAGGTCTGGTAGTGCTCGTTCGTGGAAGAGGCGGTATTGGTTTTCGAGGGTCTGGGAGTTCTCGTCTTCGAGGACTTTTAAGAGGAGGGATAGCTTTGTGACTTCTACGGCCTGGGAGTCAATGTCCACGCCGAAGATGTTGTTGAGGAGGATTCTTTTCTTTTCGGCGATGGTGAGGCGATAGTTGGGAGGGGACCCCGCGTGAAACGCGGGGCTAAATACATGGTCATCGGTGCGCGGGGATGCGACCTGGTATATTGGGGGGTCTTTCTTTCTCATCCATTTTTCGGGGTCGTTGGCGGCGTACCAGCCGCGGTGGTAGTTTAAGAGGTACGTGTATGCACCGAGCAGGAAGGAGCCTGAGCCGCAGGCGGGGTCGAGGATTTTTAGATTAGCGATTTGTTTTGGTGTTAGAGGTCTTTCGCTTGGTTTGGGAGAGCCCCCCACCGCAGGGGTGGGGGCTAAGCCAGGTTGAGGGGCGGGGTCGTTGAGGAGTCTGCCGACGGTGTTCTTTACGATGTAATCGACGATGTAGGATGGGGTGTAATAGACTCCTCCGGCCTTTTTGACTTCGGGCTTATCCTCGATCTTTGCGTGGTGGGCGGACGTGAGAGTTATGACCTTGCCGAGGAACTGCTCATAGACGTTGCCGAGGATTTCGGGGGGCAGGACGGAGAATTCGTAGGGGCACTGGGGATAATAGAGGTTGTAAAGAATCCATTTCAAGTCCTTGTCGTCGATGGCGATTCCGGGTGTTAGCTTATCGGGGGCTTCGGTTCTGCCGGGTTCATCGTGGAAGTGAAAGAGGCCGGAGTTGTATTTCTGGTCGGCCTTCTCAAAAATTTCGCACAGGCGCGGGTACGTGCGGTCGCCCGAGCTGATAGCCTGGAGCTGTCCGTAGCGTTCTATTCCGCGGTCTTCACACATACGCAGAAAGAGGATACGGTCGATTGTACACTGGACGGCGAAGTTGATTTCCGGCTGGGAGAGATTCCTATTGCGCAGGGCGATGATTTTAGCGAGCATATCGCGCCACTTTTCAATTTCTGCGAGAAAGGCGACATCGACGGTGGTTGTGCCGCGTTTGCCTTTTGCGGAGGCGGTGAACTTGTCGAAGGAGCCTTTGAGGATTGCGTCCTTGCTGAATATCTCTGCGATGCTGTCCCATTTGTGGAGATAGTCTCTGTAGGTGAAGTACATAATTCTGGCGACAGCGGCGCCGTCTTTCTGGTTAGGTATGTCAAGAGAATGAGAATTGGGCCGGATGGTCCGCATAAATGGGGGCGCAGGGGAAAAGTCCGGGTAAATTGGGGAGAATTGTGGGGACATAACGGGGTTTTTCGCGGCGAAAAGCGGTAATCCGTGGAATCCCGCAGTAAGTACAATAAACGGCGGCGTGACTTTCCCCGATTAAAGAATAAGCAGGACCGGACGGCGTTTCGAGATGCCTGGAATACGCGGCAAGGATAGCGGCCTTATATTTCCACTGAGTGAGCCACCGCATAAATTGCGGATTTGGATGAGCGTGTGGCATTATGATTAAACATTCGGCTATCAGGATAATTGAGGCGGACGCTACGGGGCAGTGCGACTGGGGCGCGGAGGGAGAGATTATCAGGCTCATATTAGATGTGTTGGGGGAGCGGACGGACTTGGTGATCGCGGTGGGGGAGGAGCAGGCAAGGCTGGCGGATATGGTGCCGCCGGCGCGCGCGATCAGCGCGAAGATAGCGGAGAAGGTCAGCGAGCAGGTGCGGCTGAAC
>JAFGTU010000235.1 GCA_016933985.1 Sedimentisphaerales bacterium
CCTGGGAAGTGCACACCAGTCCGCACGACCTGCCCGATTACGATGAGCCGCTGTTCCCCGTCGCCGATACACCCATCGGTAAAATCGGGACCGCTATCTGCTACGACTGGCTGTTCCCAGAAGCGATTCGCCAGCTCAGTCTGGCCGGGGCCGAGGTCCTCGTCCGCGTCTCAGCCTATATGGACCCCTGGGGCACGGCTGAGCCTATGGACTGGTGGACGACCATCAACCGCGCGCGAGCCATCGAGAACATGGCCTACGTAGTCGCTGCCAACCAGGCCGCGACCTTGAAGAATTATCCGCCTTTTAGCTGGCCCGGCGGAAGTATGATAGTCGATTTCGACGGCAGAATACTCGCCCAGGCCGAGCCGGGACCCGGCGAAAGAATCGTCGTTGGACCCATCGACCTGGCAGCCCTACGCCACGAACGCCGGTGCCGCCGAGGCCATAACATGCTCGCCCACCTGCGAACCGAGGCTTATCCGGCCTACACCCAGCCAATCTACCCCCGCGGACTACCAGACAAAGGCCCCATCACCATAGAAACCAACGAAGCAGTAACACTCAAAGCCAGAAAGAGATTGCGCCGAATCCAGCGCAAAGACTGACTGTCTTCAAGATATGTGCACAACTACGCTCGAAATCCCGCCGCTTCAGACCGTTGTCTTCGCCCAATCCAAAAGGGCCAAGAGAATCTCGATTTCAATCGCCCCATTCAAGCCCTTCCGGGTAGCATTCCCCCCCAACGTCTCACTCGAAAAAGCCCGCAAGCACCTGCTTGAGCACATCGACTGGGCCAAAAAGAGCCTCGCCTACGTCAGAAGGGTCGAGCACGAATACAAGGCCGCCACCGTCAACAAGCCCATGATGCCCAAGGCAAAGGCCAAACAGATTCTCAAAAAACGGCTGCGAGAATTGGCCGATGAGCACGGCTTCGAATACCAGAAGGTCTTCATCAAGAGCCAAAAGACAAGATGGGGCAGTTGCTCCGACCGCAATAACATCAACCTGAACATCAACCTCGTTTCATTGAGCCAGGAGCTTATCGACTACGTAATCCTCCACGAGCTGGTCCACACAAGAGTCAAAAGCCACAGCAGGAAATTCTGGGCGCAGCTCGACAAATATGTCGGCGGCAGAGCAAGAGACCTCCAAAAGGCAGTCAAGATGCATAGGCCCCGGCCGAACGCCTGAACCAAAGGTGCGGCCTTGTCCGTGCTTTACCAGGCGGGCCGCAAAATCACTTGTCTGCTTAAACCCGTACAGCGAAAGTGCGTAAAAAGGAAGATTCCCCCTGCCGCAAAACCCGAAAACCCGCCTATAATCAATTCCAGGGCACAAGAACTGCCGCCGTTGCTTATTGACTTCGCCGATCTTATATGGTAGTATAGAACCGCTGGGCCCTGTTTGGGCTCTGCAAGTCGCCTGTGACGGGAATGTCTTCAGACGCCCGATAATCTGAGGAAGGATATAGTAGATGCGATTGTCTGTCAGAATCTTTTCCTTTGGTTTTCTACCGGTGTTGCTCTTCGCGATATCGGCTTGGGCCGTGTATTATCCGGTTGGCGACCTCGACGAGGGAAGAGATGTCGATTTCGACGATTTGAGGCTCTTCGCCGAACGCTGGCTGGATCAAGGCTGTCTTATAATAGGCTGTGAGGCCGATTTGAACGGCAGGAACGGCGTTAATGCCGCCGATTTTGCCCTGCTGGCGCGGAATTGGGGCGGCACCGCACTCATTACAGAATTCATGGCCAGTAACCACAGCGAACTGCCGCTCGGCCCCGGCGAAATCCTCGACGAGGATGGAAAGTCGTCCGACTGGATAGAGCTCTACAATCCCTCCGACACAACCGTTAATCTGGCTGGCTGGTGCCTCACCCACGACCCTTGCGATCTCAATGAATGGCAGTTCCCAGACGTCGAACTCGATCCCGGTGAGTTTATGATAGTCTTCGCATCAGGCAACGACCGGCGAAGTCTGGACCCCAATAAGCCCCTACATACAAACTTCAACCTCAACAAAGGCGGAGACTGCCTGGCGCTGGTGGCCCGCGACGGAAAGACTATCGTCCAGGAATTCACCCCGGAATATCCGAATCAGTACGATGATATTTCTTACGGCCTGGCGCAATATGCAAAAGTGCTTGTGCTATCGGGAGCCGAGGCCTCCTATCGCGTGCCTGTAATTGGTGATGCCGGGGCAGACTGGACTGTAGTCGGTTTCGACGACTCGGCATGGAAGAAGGGCAAGATGAGCCTCGGCTTCGGCTTCGGCGGAGTGGAGAGAGCTTCTTATAACGACTGTGTTTGGCAGGAGCCTCAATACATCGGCCAAAATGTCACGACCTATGGCATCGGCTCCGGTCTTATTGGCGTCACCTCCGGACCGCTCCTCGACCAGGCCACCGGCGAGCCAACCGGCGTAACCGCAGCTCTCGAGCAGAGCGGCGGAGTAAACTGGCAGCCGAGCGGCAGTGGAGGCAGCGACTGTGCCCCCGGGACAGATGCCTTCAAAACCTTCGGCGGACTGGCCGACATGACCGGCGTGATCTATTACGGCAGTACCGGATGGTGGGTTGATCTGACTTTCACGGGCCTGGATCCTTCGACGGAATATACGTTCGCAACGTCAGCCGCACGCAACAGTTATTCCGACCGCTATACGCGATACACAATCGGTGGCGCCGATACCTTTACCAACGCCTCCACCGCGGGCACCGATATAATCTCCGAGGACGCCGTCCGCTTCAACACCGGCGACAACCACAACCAAGGCTACATCGCCCGATGGACGGGCATCCGGGCCGCAGACGGAACGTTCAAGGTCTGTGCCGAAGCCGACCCGGATAATCCCTGCTCCGAACCGCAAAAGGCCTATGCATTCGATGTCTTCATGCTCAAAGGAGGTTTCGGTGGCACCGACCTCCGCGACCAGATGCAAAATATAAACGCCTCCATCTGGGCGCGAGTCGAATTTCGCATCGATGAAGACCCCGCGATTTTCGATACTCTGACTTTACGGCTCAAATATGAGGACGCATTCGTGGCGTATCTCAATGGCATTGAGGTGGCCCGCGACAACTTCGCCGGAGCAACAGCCTGGAACTCCACAGCCGACGAGAATCGAAAGGATGAGTACGGCTATGATTTCGTAACCTTCAACATCTCCGACCATGCTTCCGAGCTGCGTGAGGGCACGAATGTCCTGGCAATCCACGGACTTAATGACAACCCGAGCGACCCGAACTTCCTCATGATGCCCGAGCTGATTGCGGCCAGCAGCATGGACGTCCGCCAGTACTTCGCTGTGGCCACACCCGGGGAGTACAACACCTCGGGCGCCCTTGATATTGTCGCGGACACCAAATTCAGCCACGACCGCGGCTTTTACACCGCCCCGTTCTCCGTAACCATAACAACCGAAACCGCCGGCGCAACGATTCACTACACTACCGACGGCAGCGCTCCCTCGGATATTCACGGCAACGAGTATATCGGCCCAATCGAGATAACCACAACGACGCCCCTGCGAGCCATGGCCTTCAAGCCGGGCTGGGTGTCGTCCGACGTCGATACCCAGACGTATATATTTCTTGACGGCGTGATTAATCAGCCGAGCAATCCGGCCGGCTTCCCGGAGTCCTGGGGCGGAACCGCCGCGGATTACGAAATGAACCAGGGTATCGTCGGCGCGAACAGCGCAACTATCAGGGATGACCTCAAATCCATTCCGACCATGTCACTCGTAGCGCAAACCGACGATATATTCGGCTCAGGCGGAATATATTCCAATCCGTGGAATTCGGGCATATCGTGGGAGAGGCCGGCATCGATAGAGTTGATTTATCCCGACGAGTCGGACGGATTCCAGTTGAACTGCGGCGTGAGGATATACGGCGGCGTCGGAAGACAGGAAAAGAAAAAGACTTTCCGCCTGCTGTTCAAACGCACTTACGGCCCGACCAAGCTGCAGTATCCCATCTTCGGCGAAGACGCCGCCGACCAGTTCGATACCATCATCCTTCGCGCAAACTTCAACGACGGCTATCCCTGGGGCGGTGGCAGCTCCCAATACATCAGGGACGAGTGGATGCGACAGACAAACCAGGCCCTGGGCCACCCGGCGGCCATAGGCACATTCGTCCATTTGTACGTCAACGGCCTGTACTGGGGCCTTTACAATCCCTCCCAGCGACCTGATACCGCCTTCTCCGCAACATATTACGGCGGCGACAAGGCCGACTGGGACGGAATCAACTCCACCGTCCCCGTCAACGACAGCCAGACTGTTGCCTGGAACACCCTGATGAGTATGTCCAATGAGGGACTGGAGAACAATCGCAACTATCAGCAAATGCAGGGCAATAATCCCGACGGCACGAACAACCCGGCTTACGAGGACTATATCGATATCGATCAATACATAAACTTCCTGATAGTGAACTTCTACGGCGGCAACAACGACTGGATGAGCCACAACTGGTACGCCGGCAGAATTCGCGGCCCCCAGAGCACCGGATGGAAGGCCTACACATGGGATGCCGAATGGGTCATGGGGATAGGCTCAGATCTGAACACGAACAGCGTTGGCCATACGACGTCGAGTAATTATCTTCTCAAGCCCTATACTTACCTCCGGCTGAACACGGAATTCCGTTTGCGATTCGGTGACCACGCGCACAAGGCGTTCTTCAACGGCGGGCCGCTATACGTTGATCCGGACCACCCGAACCGGGATCCGAGTCATCCCGAGCGAAACCGCCCTGCGGCTTTATACGCCGAACTTGCCGATATGATCGAGCGGGCCATGATCTGCGAAACCGCAAGATGGGGAGACGTCGGAGGCGGCTCCGGTTACAACATCGCCAACTGGCGCAGCGCCCGCGACTGGGTCATCAATTCCTATATGCCCAACCGTTCTGCTATTGTGCTCGGACAACTGCGCAACGCCGGCCTCTATCCGAGTATTGACGCGCCAACTTTCAACCAGCAAGGCGGCGCCGTCCCGAACAACTTCTCCCTGACTATGACGGCGGAACAGGGGACAATCTACTATACGCTGGACGCCAGCGATCCGCGCCTGCCTATTGGACAATCAACGCCGGGCGGCTCCGTCGTCCTCGTCGCCGAAAATGCAGCCAAGAAGGTCCTCATCCCCACCGAGCCGGTCGAGTCCACAACTGGCTCGATTCTCTACGAGTACTGGACGGGAATCGGCGGAACCAGCGTCTCAGACCTCACCTCCAACGCCAATTATCCCGCCAATCCGAGCGGCAGTGATTATATAAGCATCTTCGAGTCGCCCGTCAACTGGGCCGATTACTATGGCGTACGCATCAGCGGCTATCTACACCCGCCGGCCACCGCAGAATACACCTTCTGGATCTCCAGCGACGACAACAGCCAGCTATGGCTCAGCACCGACGAAAGCCCCGGAAATGCCATACTCATTGCACGAGAAGACTCCTGGACCGAGTCGCGAGTATGGGAGGAGGGGACTGAAAAATCGGCCCCGATTTATCTCGAGGCGGGCAAGAAATACTACGTCGAAGCCCTTATGAAGGAAGACGGCGGCGGAGACAACCTCGCCGTCACCTGGGATGGACCCGCAGGATACCCCAATCCAATCGACGCCGCCTATCTCTCGCCCGCAACGGCGACTTGGTACATCCCCTACTACGACGATTCAACCTGGCCGAACTGGACCGCCGGGACAACCGGCGTCGGCTACGAGCGGGAATCCGGCTATGAGGGGCATATCGGCGCGGACGTCGAAGCCCAAATGTACAACACCAATGCCGCCTGCTACATACGAATACCGTTCAGCACAGGTCATGCCGATTATCTCGACATGAAACTGAGAATCAAGTACGACGACGGCTTCGTGGCCTACATTAACGGAGCCGAAGTGACCAGACGCAATTTCACCGGTTCGCCCGCCTGGAACTCTGCCGCGACCGGCGAGAACCCCGACGCTTCAGCAGTTGTCTTCGAGGAGATCGACATCTCCAGCCACGTCGGCGTCCTCCGGGCCGGCGAAAATCTCCTGGCCATCCAGGGATTGAACCTCGCCGCGAATGACCCTGACTTTCTTATCTCGGTCGAGCTGATTGCAGGCGAAATAGGCCAGGGCGATCCTTCGCCTGATGCCCTGGAATACACAGGTGCCATTGCGCTTGATCGCAGCGCGATCGTCAAGGCCCGCGCATTCAACGGCGCATGGAGCGCGCTAAACGAAGCGACATTCGCCGTTGGGCCTGTCGCTGATAATCTGCGGATTACGGAAATTATGTACCATCCGCGCCAGACCGGCAACCCCGACGACCCGAACGAAGAATACATCGAGCTGAAAAATATCGGCGGCCAGGCGATTAACCTCAACTTGGTGAAATTCACCAACGGCATAGACTTTACCTTCGGCGACATCGAACTGGCGACAAATGGGCTCGTAGTTATCGTTAGAGACCAGGCGGCGTTTGACGCTCAGTATCCGGCCTTTAGTGGCGTTCTCGCAGGCCAATACTATGGGAGCTTGAATGACGGCGGCGAAAGGATTGAGCTGGAGGATGCTATCGCCCAGACTATCTACAACTTTAAATACGACGACGACTGGCGTCCGCATACCGACGGCGAGGGCTTCTCCCTGACTATAATAGACCCGCTGAATCCCGACCCGAATACCTGGGACGAAAAGGACTC
>JAFGTU010000035.1 GCA_016933985.1 Sedimentisphaerales bacterium
AAAAAAACAGGGCCACAGGAAAAGTATCACTTGACTACGAGCTCTTCATAGGTGGCTGGCACACAATTATGCAAAACAAACCCAATTTCAAAATAGGCAAAATGGCCTTAACTCCTTGCTGCGTAAAGCATTATGTAGATTTTCCGCCCCGCCGCCCTCGAAAAAACAAACCCAATCAAACCCAACCCGTCGCGGCGAAGCCTTTGCCGAAGCCGGATCAAACCCAATTTCAAACGACCAAACCCAACTTGTTGCGGCGAAGCCCGCCTGTGGCGGGGCGAAGCCGAATCAAACCCAATTTATTACAAAGCTCGGTTTTTTTTACTTCCCGTCCGGACGACTTTGAGTATAATTGTTCTGTCGGTACTGTTTCGGGCGTATGCTTAGGGTGCTGGCCATGGACGGCACATTGAGCAACCGACCATTGACGGTGGGCTGGGGATATCCTCTCTCTCCTCTCTCCCTCCGCACCCCAGCCCAGCCGTCCTCTTTGGCTCGGAAACCGTCAGAGTATGGGGGATTTGAAATTATGAAAACCTTAGTCCGCCAGTCAAACATCATAAAGCTCATGCAAATTGTCTGCCTTTCGCTGTTCGTGCACAGTCCCCGGATGCACGCGAAGGAGGCAGCCGCCGCAAGCGACGCCCCCTGGCGGGTGGGCGCGCCGATAGTGACCTACTGGTGCGGCCCCTCGCTCACCGATGCCGTCGCCGAGCAAATAGTTGAGGGAGGCTTCAACCTCGTCTGGTGCCGCGACGAAAAGGAGCTTGACATCGCGCATCGTCACGGTCTTCGCGGCCAGCTCCACAACGGCCTGTTAACGCCTGCATCGCTCGACGACCCGAAGCGCCGCGAGCAGCTTGACGCACTCATCGCCCGTGTCGGCAAGCACCCGGCCCTTTACTCTTACTACCTCATCGACGAGCCTAATGCCTCTCTTTTCCCCGCGCTCGGCAGGCTGGTCGCGTATCTCCGCGCGTGTGACCCGGCGCACCTGGCTTACATCAACCTGTTCCCGACTTATGCCAGCAACGAACAGCTCGGCACAAAAGGCGATGTGGTGACGGCCTACAAGGAGCACCTGCGCCTCTACGTCGAGCAGGCCAAACCCGCGCTAATCAGCTACGACCACTACCAGTTCAGGCTCAAAGACGACAGCGACCAATACTTTCTCAACCTGGCAATGATTCGACGCGCGGCGCAGGATGCGGCTGTGCCCTTCCTCAATATCGTCCAGACCTGCACCTGGGCGCCTAACGCAATGCGCGTGCCCAATGCCGACGAGCTTCGTTACCTGGTCTATTCCACGCTGGCCTACGGCGCCCAGGGGATCAGCTATTACGTATATGCCTGCGCCAACCACCACGGCAGCATCGTCGGCCTGGACGGGGTGCCCGGGCCTCTCTACCACGCCCTCAAATCCTACAACCGGGAATTTGCCGCCATCGCCGCCGAGCTCCAGCCGCTCCGCTCGCTCGGCGTGTATCATACCTCAATGCGAGAGCCGGGCTGCGAGCCGCCGCCCGCGGATTTGCCCTTCCGCATCGATTCCTTGAATTCGCCCGCCGGGCCGCGAGGCTTTCTGCTCGGCTGCTTCGGGGCCAAAGACAAGCCCACTCACGTAATCGTGGCGAACCTCAACTACACCGCTGCGGTGAGCGAATCGCTCGTCGGGCCGGGCGAACTGGAAGTCTTTGACGCCGCGACGGCTCAGTGGGCTCCGGCGAAGAAGGCTGCAATCGAACTGTCTCTGCCGCCCGGCGGAGGAAAGCTCCTGCGAGTCGCTCCCTGAGCGTGAAGGAATCCTGCTCTCGGCGCGCGGTCAATCGCTTGTGCCGGAAGGTGATATCCGCTCAATCCGGAACAGCTCTTCATCCTTCATCCGGCTGCACTGACGCGAAAGTCCCTCAAGCTCTTCGGCCTTCGGCTTCTGAATATGCCGGAGGTATTCGAGATGCGGCCTGAAGATCAGAACAGGGCCTGTGCCGTCTCTGCGGCAAACGGCGACATTAGCCAGCTCCATCGACATAACTTCGGCCAGCCGAATGTCGAGCCGACCCAGGCAGTTGCCCGTGCTTATGACCAAGCCGTCGGCCATGCACGTGAAAGGGGTCCGCATCGGGACATAGCAGACGATATCAAGCTCGTGCCGTCCCCACTTCGTGTCGAACTCGTGAAGCGCAGCCTGTCCGATCCGCCATCCCAATACGTTCCACGGCCCAACGTGCCCGTGCATACGCTCTATCGCCTCCCACCAGTTCTCCGGCGCCTTTCCACGGTTCCACTGAGTATCCCCGGATATGCCTGTTTCATAAGCCCAGTCCATGATAATACCTCTATGTTCCTAATCGGTTAGTTATGTTTACGCCCCAAGGCTCTATAAGAAGCACAGACCGCAAAAATAAGCGTGCTGACAATCACGATACACGCCCCCGTCGGCAGATCAAGATAATAGGAAACAAGGAAGCCGACCACTGCACTGGCCGTTCCGAAAGCCGTCGCCGCAAGCACAACCGACCTGTGCCCCGTGCATATCTGGTATGCTGCGGCTGCGGGGCACGTAATTAAACTGAATATCAGCAGACCGCCGACAAGGGGAAGATTAACCGCCAATATAGCGCCACACAATGCCAGAAAAATACAATAAACAAAGGCCTCGTGCACGCCGGTCGCAGAGGCGATTGTCCGGCTGAACATGAGGGACTTCAACTCCTTGTTGAACAGGCCGGCAAAGCACACAAAAATCAAAGCAAAAATCGTAATGATCACCACGTTGCTCCGGTCCACGAAAAGCAAGCTGCCCCAAAGCAGGCCAAGCACCTCCGAGCGGCTGCCGCGCATCAAACCTATACCCAAAAACGTCAGCCCCAGCATCAAGTTAAAGAGTATCGCCAATGCAACGTTGGCGTCCAATCTCGATTTTCCGGGCCTGATGGCGCCAAGACTCATCGAGCAAGCCGCCGAAAAAACCACCGGGCCGTAAACCGGGTTAACGCCTAAAAGAATAGAGTAAATCGAGCCCACCATTGCCGAATGCGATATACAAATCCCGATAAAGGGCATACGCATACCAATAATATAGACCCCCAGCAAGCCGGTGCCGGCCCCGGCCACGGCCCCGGCAAGAATCACAAGATAGAAAAAGGAATCCATAAAACCGAATGCCTCAATCAGAACCTTTTTGGAACGTGTATCTTCGCCCCGCAATTTTCAGCGTTTCACTGCGGCACTTATAAGCCCTCTCGAACTCATCAGACTCGAGAATTTTCTCGATATCGCCGTCGGCCAGCACGCTACCTTCATGTAAAAGGACCACTCTCCCGCACGCGGGAGGCAACTGGCTCGTCTCGTGAGAAACCATCAAAACCGTCAAATCGGTCTCACGATGCAGCCGGTCGATGAGCTCTGTAATCTGATACTTCCAGTTGAAATCAAGATTCGAACAAGGCTCATCGAGCACAAGCAGCTCAGGATCCTGGGCCATTGCCCGGGCTATAAGGCCCTTCTGCTGCTCGCCCCCGGAAAGACTTCTGAACGTCTGCCGTCTCTTCTCCGCCAGGCCTAACCTGTCAATCCAATCGTCGATAATCTCGTAATCTTTCCTGTTCAGCCGGCTAAGCAGGCCCTTGACGCTTGTCCGGCCCATTGCGACAAGCTCGCGCAGGGTGAAAGGCAGCTCTGTATTGTACTCCGCCGCCTGGGGAATATATCCGATTCGCCTTCGCAGGTTCGCCTTGCGCCAGGCGCTGAACTGATGGAAGTCGCGTCCGTCAAACCTGACCGTCCCGCTATCGGCCCCTATCAAGCCGCAGCAGACTTTTAGCAAAGTCGTTTTGCCCGCGCCGTTGGTGCCTATGATACCGACAAATTCATCCTCCCGAATTTCCATAGCCTCGACGTCAAGTATGGTTCGAGCGCCCCGATGCACCTTAACATTGGAAAGGCTTAAGCATCCTCGCGTCATTGTTTCGCCGCCTCTAACAGATGCTTTACGTTCGCTCGAAGCAACTCGTCGAAACCGCTCGACGAGTCGCATCTCTCGGGAAAGTTGCTAAAGACAACCGCCTCGGCTCCCAGCCGTTCAGCTATGGCTTTCGCGAGGCGAGATCCCTCCTGCTTGTTCGCCACGACAAACCGCACGTTTTGCCCTTCCGCCTCCTTTAGGCAGCGTTCAACCCCGGCGGCTGTCTCAACATCGCTGCCTATGAACGTCGCTATTGTCTCCAGGCCGAGCCATTTTAAGAAGTCGGCTTGATGGCTCGACGCCGCAATCCTAACCGACGACAGCTCCCCGCGGCGCACCTTCTCCGAAAGCTCCATTTCCAAACGCTTAATTCTTTCCTGCACAAGCGCCAGCCTTTGCCGGTATTGCCCGGCCGCTTCGGGATGCCCCGATGCAAAAATGTCACACACCTGTCGGCATATATCAAGGTAGGTTTGCGGCACACATAATCCCCCAGGCGGATGCACCAAAGCCGTCTTGAGCCCTTCTTCTTCCTTCAAGCGAGCGAGCTTCTGCTCGACCTGTTCCTGAAAATCGAACAGCAACAACACGACGCAATCGCTTAGTCTCTCAACTTGCGACGGCGAAATATCGAAGTGCCCCGGACACATCCCCGGGGGCGCCAAACACAGCACATCCATCTCGCGGCCACAGACGTCACGAACTGCGCAGCCAAGGTACGAATTAGTAACGGCTACCTGGGTTTGGTTCTGCCGGCCGGGGTCCTCTCGACAACCGCCCAAAAACAAACCGCACACGCCGCTGAATGCCAATATGCAACCGAATACGGCGCTCTTCATTTCTTAGTTCTCAAATGATCCTATTTGCGCTGCATTCTTCAAACGCATTCTCACTATGACGCCGCTTCGGGTCTTGCTGTCGTACCAGGTCTTTCTCGGCACGGGGTAGTTCAGCTTGCGCATACGGTTCAGGTCGAATTCAGGCCCTTCGCTATAGAGGACCCAGCTTACGGGCGATTCTTTAAGGTCGGTGTAGTTCTTTCCGTCAGCTTCATTCACATCGTAGGGGAAGCCGTCCGGGACCCATAGACACGCTCCGTCGTTGACGACGGTCGTCCTGTTGTAAATGAGCGTGCCGACCGACCGGTATTTGTAGGTATAGCCCCGGTTGAACCGGTCTTCTATCCCCGCGGCCATGAAAGTATCAGGGCCCGGCGAAGGGAGGTATTTGCTCTCGACCAATTCGAGCGGAAGTTGGTAGAAGTGTCCGCCGAGCATGCAGTCCACGCGAGTAGGCGGGTATTTGTCGTCATTGTCGAGCGAATACGCTTCAAGCGCCATTCCTATATGGCGCAGCTCTGCGTTGACTGTCAGCACCTTCGCGTGAAGGCGAGCGCGCCCCATCACAGGCAGCAAAATCCCCATCAGCAAGGCGACTATTGCAGTTACCACCAGTAATTCAATTAGAGTGAAGCCACGTTTCAAAGAACACTTACTCCATACTTATATCTGCGCCGCAGTGGGCTACCTGAGCCAATCCTCGGCCAGCCTGGCAAGGTCAACAAAATTGACGGTCCCGTCCAGGTTCGTATCGCCCGGCTTGTCGGCGGCACGATGCTCGCGAGCGGCCAGGACGGATCCGTTTCCGTCGTAGTTCGTCACCCAAAGACGGTAGCCGCCCTTCAAGTCGGTGCTCTCCTGGTCGAGAATCCCTATGACGTCGAAGGGCTCGGTCAGGTTGTTCGAGCCGGCGTAAATTCCATTGCCGACTCCCAGCTTCAAGGGCAGCGTCTTGACGCCGTCCGTTATTGTAAGCTGGGCGTTGGGGCCCCAGGCGTTTGTATCCACGAAGTACACGCCCTCGATTTTAATCAGCCGGGCCTGGTAGTGCTCGCCGCCGGTTGCGCGGGTCTGGTCGAAAATATAGGCATCTTCGGCGTCTTTCAGCTCGTCCAGACTAACGACCTCCGGCCGCGGCACTCCGACGCCCTCTTGTAGAAGCTCGATGGTGAAGTCGTGGTCGGGATTTTTATTGTGCTGCTCATTGACGTTGTTCTTGCCTTTGTACGACAGGAAATAGCCCGTTACCCTTATCCTGTCGCCGGGGCTGAATTGGGCGGCATTGAAGCGGGTCAGCTCCGCAATGAATTCTTCGTTCGAGTAGCCGCCGGTAGTCACCCAGGGCAGATTGTTGTAGAGCTGACCCATAAAGACGGCGGTGCCGGCGTGGTCGTCGCCATCGCCCTGGAAGTATGCCTGCCACTGGCCGCTGAGGTTATACAACTCTGTAACCGTGTCGTCGGCGGTCGGATCCAGCATATCGGCGGGGTTGTGGAGGACTATCCCCTCTAAAATCACCATCTGCGTTGCGGTGTATGTCTGCTCGCCGTTTGCATTTACGGCCTGAAACTCCGAATGGGTCACTTCGGCAACAGTAGGATCGGCCTTCGAAACGCCGCCAAGCAGGAAAGCAACCAATACCGGAACAATCATAAGCCTTTTCATACCTGTTCTCCTAAGACTTGTTTGGAAATGCAGTTATTAAACATGCGCATAAGAATATAAATTTCGTGCTACGAACGTCAACACGAAATTTTGGAAAAATCGTTTAATTGCAAAAAAATTCGGCGAAATCCGCCCTCAAACCCCGCGAGAGGGATTAATATGGCCGATTTCGCAAGCACGTCGAGTTCTGTAAAGCGACAATAAATAATTTTGTCGAGGAGGATAATTTCTTGGCGCAACAGCTAAAGCCCGCTAAAATCCTCCGAATATGAATTGGAAGCATAGGCATCCATGAAACGGGTCGTATATGTTTGTTTCCCGTAAGAAACAACGTGTTCTTCACCGGACGGTTTCGATTGCGGTTGTTCTGGCATACTTCTTTATAAGTGTGGCGGTCGATTTATTTCACAGTGAAGCCTGCGAGAAGAGCGGCACTAACACGGTGGGGGCCGACGGCATTCTTGACAACAGCCCATGCCTGGCCTGCTCGTTCAACGCCGGTTCCAATTCGGCGCAGCCGGAATGCCAGCTTGCCCTCTCCGTTCTCGGGGTTGACGTTTTCAGTCAACCGGCTCCTTGTCCCACCTATGCGCCGCAAGTGCGGTTAACCACGTGCATTCTATTGCGTGCGCCTCCCTCAGAGATCATTTCATAACTTACCGCAAATCGCCGAGACTTCGGAAAAGCCATAGTTCTTATTGCGCACATTACGGAGTCACCCTTTGTGGAGCGGGATTTGGCGGCTAACGGTGCAGACGTTGCAAGTGAATGATCGATGATATACCACAGCCCAAGAAGGGAGGTGCATGTGTGTTTACTAAGAATACCCGAATCGGTTTTTTGATTTGTTCATTGATTTTCCAGGCCATCTGTCTTGGCGGGGATCCGAATAGTCCGGAGAAGGATAGCCAGCTAACCGAATTAACGACGCTCGTGCTCAAGATGCAGCAGCAGATGCTCGATATGCAACAGAAGCACGAGCAGGAGATTACTTCTCTCAAGGCCGAGATAGCGGAGCTCCGCAAGGGCCAGCCGACGCCTGAAGAGAAGATGAAAGACGAAGCGGCGGCGCTGCGTGCGCTCGCCGAAAGCATGGTTGGGGAGGAGCAAGAGCCTCCAAAGCCCGAGGAAACGATATTCAAATCAGGCCAGTTGAGCCTTCAAAAGCTCAATCCCGAGATTAGCGTCTCGGGCGATTTTCTCGCCCACTACGGTCGTCCGGACGATACAGGAAGGCGCAGCGACGCCTTCATGAGAGGGCTTGAATTGAATTTTCAGTCTTATCTCGACCCGTTCTCCAGAATGAAGGCCGTCACGCACATAAGTGAGGAGGGGATCGACGTTGAAGAGGCGTACTTTACCCGCTTCTCGGTTTTGGAGAATGCGAACCTTGATATCGGCAAGTTTCGCCAGCAGTTCGGCATAGTCAACCGTTGGCATGAGGACGCACTTGACCAGGTGCAGTATCCTTTGGCCCTGCGAAGCATCCTCGGTGATGAAGGACTTGCCCAGACGGGCGCTTCGTTGGACTGGGTACTGCCCATGTGGGGCAAGGCCTGTCAGGGGCTTACGTTCCAGGTCACCGGCAGTGATAACGATCGCCTCTTCCCGGGGGACACCCGGGGAAATCCGAATCTTCTCGTCCATTACAAGAACTATCGCGACCTGTCGAGGGATATGTATCTTGAGTTCGGGCTTAGCGGATTGCTCGGCTGGAACGACGAGTGGCCGGTGCTGAGAGGAGCACTGCCACTGCAGACGGACGACCAGACATTAAGCACGCGGGTTTATGGAGCCGATATGTCGGTCCTGTGGGAGCCTGCCGACCGCGCCTTGTACCGGAATGTCGAGTGGAGAAGCGAGATATTTGTCCTTGACCGTGACATCATGGCCCCCGACGACTCCGGCAAAGACAATTTGAAGGCCTGGGGCGCCTACAGTTATTTGCAATCGAAAATGGCAAGGAACCTTGATGTCGGCGTCAGAGTCGATTACTTCGCGCCGGACAGCAAGAACTACGCCAATGTTACCGGCGCTTCGCTGGCGCCTCTGGCCTATACTTCCGGCAGCCCGCACCGCTGGCAGATATGTCCGTATCTCACCTGGTGGCAGAGCGAATTCGTCAAGTATCGCTGGGAGTACGACTATGCCTGGGGAAGAGGTATGCAGGACCCCGAGCATGTCTTATGGTTCCAGGCCTTGTTTGCCATCGGGCCGCACAAACACGAACGATACTAAGATTAAAGGAGGCAAGTCCTATGACAAGCAAACTAAAACGATTGTTGCTCGGATCTGTCGTGATCCTCGCAGCGTTATCACAATTCAATTTACAGGCGGCCCGTGAACAAGACCGAACTCGTTTTCGCGGGGGGCGCTCGGAGTCAGTCAAGCCCCTTCGTGTTGTAACGACGTTGCCCGACTATGCGGCGCTGGCAAAGATTATCGGCGGCGACCGAATAACCGTCGAATCAATCGTCCATTCCGTTCAGGATCCTCATCATATAAGGCCGAAGCCGTCCTTTGTGAACATGGTTATGCACGCCGATATGGTGATTTCGACGGGCCTCGATCTTGAAATGTGGCTGCCTACGGTTATCGACAAATCCGGCAACAGGCGCGTTCGCAGCGGGGAGATCGGCTATGTGGCGGTCGCGCAAGGATTAGAATTGCTTGAGGTGCCGGAAGTCCTCTCCCAGGCGGAAGGCGATGTGCATATCTACGGAAATCCACACATAATGTGCAGTCCCATCAACGCCAGGCATGTCGCCGGGAATATCGCAACCGGTTTAATCAAGAACGATCCCGAGGGAAAGAAGCTCTTCGAGGCAAACCTCAAGCAGCTCCAGGATGAAATCGACCGGCGGCTCTTTGGGGAAGAGC
Organism: Sedimentisphaerales bacterium; assembly: GCA_016933985.1. Taxonomy (GTDB): domain Bacteria; phylum Planctomycetota; class Phycisphaerae; order Sedimentisphaerales; family Anaerobacaceae; genus JAFGCD01. The sequence goes on from JAFGTU010000035.1 coordinate 9,349, forward strand.
TGGTCAAGCTGCTCGGAGGCGCAACGCTCTGCAAATTGGCCAGGGAACACAAGCTGATCGATTTTCTAAAAGCTAATAACTTAGAAGGCAAGCCCCTGATAGACAGGCTGGGCGGATGGATGAAGACAATGATGCCCCTGCGCGGAATGCCCGTCGTGGTCTATCACAAGGACTGGAGCTATCTGCTTGATTTATTCGGGCTCGAAGAAGCCGGGGACGCCGAGCCGAAGCCCGGGATACCCCC
>JAFGTU010000236.1 GCA_016933985.1 Sedimentisphaerales bacterium
GGGCGTAGTGACCGGTCAAAATACAAGCGCGGGAAGGCCAGCAGCGGCCGGTCGAGTAGTGCTGCGTGAAGCGAAGACCGGCTTCGGCCAGGGCCGAGAGATTGGGCGTGCGAACATCGCCGCCGTAACACTCCGAATCCGAATATCCCATATCATCGGCCAGGATTAAAACGACGTTAGGCCGACCTGTCTGGCCCGCCCAAGCTCGTTTGACTGTCAGAGCGGCAACAGCTCCGCCGCCAAGCGCCGCCACCGTTCTTCTCAGGAAATCACGTCTTGTCATAGCCATTGCAAAGCTCCGATATGCGCCCGATCTTCTTCTGGAGTTCACGGAAACAGGATACAAGAAGCTTCCTGTTCACAAATTCCATTCTACAGCCCATTTCCGATGCCGTCAAACCTCACTAACCGCTATAATCAATGTGAAGACCAGTAGTCGTGCGTTAAGCTCGCGCATTTGCATTTGGTCATTTGACAATTTGAATCTCGATATTCATCATGACAGAGAACGCATTCTCAAACATCCCCATCCTGCCTGTCGAGATAGTCCTGGCGCCTGCGTGGTGGTTTCACAACGAGGGCCTGACCTTCGACGAGGCCTTTTTCTTCGACCCGGCCAGGCGCGTCGAGTCGGAGCAGAGGATGGAAAAGGTCCTGTACGAGCGATGGGGCCGATTCGGCCTGGGCAGTGATAAGGATAAATTGCTCCCAGTCGTCGGCGCCGTGCACCTGGCCGCCGGGTTCATGCTCAGTGAAATGCTCGGCTGCAAAGTCGAATACAAGCAGGATGCGCCTCCGCAGGTAATCTGCTCGCGGCGCCCGGGGTTGCAGCTTTCGGCCTCGGAGGCCTTCGACAGCTCCGTATATAGAAAGTTCGAGAGACTGGCCAGCGCACTGAAAGGACAATTCGGCTATCTGGCCGGCGATGTAAACTGGGGCGGCATACTCAACCTTGCTCTTGATGTACGAGGAGAGGACATTTTCATGGAAATGTTCGACCGGCCCGATGAAGTTCATCGCTTTTTGGGCGAGATTGCCGCTGTGATTGAAAGATTTACGGAGGATATGTCCAGGCATACCGGCTCGACCTCTATTAGTGTCAACAGGACCGTCCGCCACTTCAGTTCGCCGATATTCCTGCACAGCACGTGCTCCCATACGATGATCTCGGTGGCCGATTATGAGAGGTTTCTCTTTGAGTACGATGCCCGATGGAGCCGGAAATACAGGCCCTTTGGGATTCACTTCTGCGGCGGCGACGCCCACCGATTCGCCGAGGCCTTCGCCCGGCTGCCGCATCTTGATTTTCTGGATGTCGGCTGGGGCAGCGACGTTGCGGCCCTGCGGAAGCGCTTGGCGAACACCTTTCTCAACATCCGCCTGAGCCCCGTGGAAATAATAGGTAATACCTGCGCCGAAATAGAACAGACCATCCTGCGGCTGGCCGGAGACTCGGCCAATCCGCAACTGACGGGCTTCTGCTGTATAAACATGGACGAAAAAGTGGCCGACGAAAAGATAACCGCCATTTTCCAGACCGTCGAAGAGCTGAGAAGAAATGCGTTGGACGAACGGTGAGCCGGTTGTGCGTTTGAAATAGGGTTTGGTCCGGCTTCGCCGGGACGAGTTGGGTTTGTTCTCGTATGTCGGATTTCGCATGTCGCATGTCGGATATCCCCCGTGGGACAAGCCCATAATGGGCAGGCGCATGTCGTCCTGTGCGTGAGAGATTGGGTTTGATCCTTCGACTGCACTCAGGACTCCCTTCGGTCGTTGGGTTTGATTGGGTTTGTTTTTTCGGGGGCGGAGGGAGGAAATATTGCCATAATGCCTTTTACAGCAAGGGTTTAGAGTCATTTTGCCTATTTTGAAATTGGCTTTGTTTTGCATAATTAGTGCGGGCCCACCAGGACACGAAGAAACAGAGAGAGAAGAGCAAATGGAGTATAAAGGGGGGGCAAGATGGGGTGGATGGGTGATATAGAGAACGATGCTTGCTGCTTGATTCTGGGACACAGATTCTTACGAATTTGGATTTGGGTGGAGAATTGAGGGTCGTCATTTAGCTCTTTCCGATGAGTACGATATTCGATATTCAGTTTGATACATATTATATCATATTGAGAGTTCTATGTCAAGTAAATTTGATCATGGATGACAGGGATACCAAGGGCACAGGTTGACACTGATGAGGAAAAAGGGCATTGGGAAATCAGGGGGATCATACGAATTCTAAATAATTCTCGCGCATTGCCCATTCGCTGCAGAAGATAGTGCAGAACTGGTCTGGGGTAATTCGATTCCATGCATCTCGGCAGGCACTAAGTAGATCGTCGTAGTCTGCGTATGCTCTATTACTGAGGTAGTGAATCTTTAGGTATCCCCATAGTCGTTCGACTGCGTTGAGTTCGGGGCCGTAAGGAGGCAGGTACAACAAGCTGATATTCTCAGGAATCCTCAAGGCCTTGGCTGTGTGCCACCCAGCCTGATCCAACACCGAGTTAGTGTACCTTGTTGACCAATTCGACACTCATGCTGGAGCCATATCTCTATTGCTTTGTCCGGCCTTTCTTCTCGGATTCTTTCGACAAAAGGGGGGCTTCCTCAAGCCATTTTAGAATCCGTATTATTGCCTTCGTGGCTACGCCTTCTTCGCTTTCTTTTCTTCGAGGTATTTGTTCATTGCCGCGGCTGCGATTCTGCCCTGGCCCATTGCGAGTATTACCGTTGCCGCTCCGAGGACAATGTCTCCGCCGGCATAGACGCCTTCCATCGAGGTCTTGCAGCTCTCGTCCACTACTATGTTGCCCCACTTGTTGAATTCGAGGTCCGGCGTGGTCTGGCGGATCAGCGGGTTTGCCCCGTTGCCGATTGCGATAATCACCGTATCCACGTCGAGCGTGAATTCCGAGCCTTCTATGGGAACGGGTCTTCTCCGGCCCGAATCGTCCGGCTCGCCGAGCTCGTACTTGAGACATTCAATGGCCGTAACCCTGCTGTTCTCGTCGCCTATTACGCGTATCGGGCTTTGGAGGATGTGAAACTCGATGCCTTCCTGTTTTGCGTGGTGGACCTCCTCAATCCGGGCGGGCATTTCCTTTTCGCTCCTTCGATAGACCAAATATACCTTTTCCGCCCCGAGCCTGACGGCCGTTCGGGCCGAGTCCATCGCAACGTTGCCGCCGCCTACAACGGCGACCCTCTTGGAGACGACGATTGGCGTATCCGCGCCTTTGCCGAAATTGTAGGCCTTCATAAGATTTGCGCGGGTGAGGTATTCGTTGGCGCTGAAAACCCCGACGAGCGACTCGCCCTCGATGCCCATAAAGCGAGGCAGCCCGGCGCCGACGCCGATATACACCGCGTCGAACCCATCCTCCTTCATCAACTGTTCAATAGTGCGGGTCCTGCCGACGACGAAATTACAGACAATTTCGACACCCATTTTCGTAAGGGTATCGATCTCTTCCTGGACGATGGCCTTGGGCAGCCTGAACTCCGGGATGCCATAGACCATAACTCCGCCCGGCTTGTGGAACGCCTCGAAGACGGTAACATCATGCCCCGCTCTCCTGGTATCTGCTGCGGCGACGATTCCGCCCGGCCCCGAACCGATGACGGCCACTTTCATTCCCGTTGGCGGCGCAACGGCGGGCAGAGAATCGGAATTTCTTCCGCGGTCCGCAACGTATCTCTCCAGCCGGCCTATCGAGACGGCCTTGGTCGGGTCCTTGAATTTCA
>JAFGTU010000237.1 GCA_016933985.1 Sedimentisphaerales bacterium
TGCCCGTTGGGCTCCTCGACATCGCAATCAAGATACTGCACGGCCCGGCCCGTTCGAGCGATCGAACAAGCAAGGTTCGTTGCTATGGTGGTCTTGCCGGTGCCGCCCTTGCCGCTTGCGACCGCTATTGTGAAACCTCTGCTCATATCAGGCGTCCATCCCGGAATGCGATTTGACGTTTGGTCCTGAGGCCTCGACGGCCTTTCCGGATTTGTACGTTTCGATTGCCTCTGCGACGGTCCCGGAAAGGCCAGTGAAGAGTTTAATCCCTGCGGCGGCCAGTGTTCTTTGGGCGTTCGGGCCGCAATTCCCGGTTAGGACGGCCTGAGCGCCGGCATCGATAACGTTTTTTGCCGAGCCGATGCCCGCACCGCCCGATGCAGCGATGTTTTGGTTCTCGATTGCCTCAAACTCCATTGTTGATGTATCAACAATCACAAAGTAAGCAGCGCGGCCGAACCTCGGATCCACCTGCGAGTCGAGCGAGCCGCCCTGCGACGTTACTGCAATTTTCATAAGTCATCCTTTCTACGAGAGACCACATGTTCCAGTTGGACAAATTCCGGGTGAAGACGAGTCGCTTCCATGTCTGCTTTGTCCTACCGAGAATCCTGAAAAAAGTCTTTGTGTACATGGACTTCCACATTTTTCGCAGACATGCTTGCCCTTGCCGCCACTTTTCTCCAGAAAATCCATCTTGTGACCGCATTTGTTACACTTGTATTCGAATATCGGCATCGTCGCACCTCCTTACGAATTCTCTCGAAACACTACAACCCACTTCAGCCTTTTTTGATGCAAAACCCTTTACCCTGCGAACGGGCGTTAATCGAAGAAATCACTACTTATCTTTTTTTGACTCATCTATCATTTCCTGCACTTCTTCAGCTCCTTCATCATAGAACTTCTTCTCCTCCGGAGCCAGCTCATGCAACAACCTGAGGAATTCACCTGCGTGAACACGTTCTTCGTCGGCGATGTCCTGTAGCACATCTACGGCCAATTGATTGTCCGTTGACTCTGCGAGCTGCATGTACAACTGGACTGCCTCGTATTCAGCCGCCACCATGAAACGAATTGCCCTGACTAACTCGGCCTCTGTGAGCTTGCGATCCTTCGCCAAGCCGCTAAACGGATTTCCAAATTCCGGCATGATTCTATCTCCGTGAGGACAAAATTCTTAACCACAGGCTTCCAGGCGGAGCAGAATCCTCAGGCCTGCTCCGCCGCAGTTAAGATACCTGTTTCTACATATCTTGTTGACCCGGCGTTGCCGATGGGCTCACCCAACGTTCTATTCGCTGGTTTTCCGGCTCTCGATCTCTTCTATGCGTTTTCTAACTTCGTCAAGACTGTCTTCGAGATATTCGGCCTGACCTTTTAGCCCGTCCAGTTCCTGTTGAGGCGTAATCATTGGCCCAATCGGCGCAGCGCCGTAAGCGTATGGGTTCACAGCCCCGCCATATGCCGGCATACCATATCCGGCCCTTGCCCATCCGGGGAGACCGGTCGCATAGTACCAGTTGCGACGGCCCCACCCGCCGCCTCGGCCCATTCCGCGCCCGAAGAATCCCCGTCCACCGACGGGATTCATATAGCCGGGAACCGGATAGCCCGCACAGAAACCGGCCGCTCTACCTGTCATTGGTCCTAATCCAGCAGGACCTGTTCTATCTCCACCTGGCATAATAGTTCTCCTTTCAAAAAAGATGTTAAGCTCTTGTCATTGCCGCACCACATTTGGGGCAGCTTCTTGTGTTACAGGGCTGTCCCACAATATGAGCAACCGTTGCTCCGCAATTGGGGCAGACACAATTCCCGCCCGGCCCAGCCGCAAACGGGCCACCCATTCTGCCTCTACCTTGCCCCTGGCCTCGGCCCTTGCCGCGTCCCCTGCCGGCGCCTTGTCCGCCAGGGCCTGTTCCATCGCCTCGTGGCATAATATCCATCCTTTCTGCGAGTAATCGCTATTTTGAATCTACCGCCAATATCCAAATCCGCCTCTACCGCGGCCGCGTCCCCGGCCCCGAGCGAAACCTTGGCCGAAGCCAAGGCCCCTGCCAATCGACGGCCTGATCCAGCCGACGTAAGGCATCCCGTAGGGTCCAAAGGCCGGTGCGCCGACGCCGTAGAATCCAGCTCTGCCTAAAACCGGATTCGCATAACCCGGCAGCGGATAGCCCGCACAAAAACCGGCGGCCCTTCCCGTCATAGGTCCTGCACCTGCCGGACCTGTTCCATCTCCATAAGGCATGTTGATTACCTCCTTTCCGGTATCTTCAAGATTCTCAAGCTCTTGCCCAACGGGCACGCCCTGTAATCCAGCAAAACCCTTCACCCGGGCAGGATTCTCTACTGAACTTGTCAAAACACAAAACCCCTGACCTCGCCCTGTAATAGGGCCTTGACCCAACGGTCCTGTACCGTCAAAACCAGGCATCTATTCGGCCTCCTTAACCAGATCGCCAATATCACTAAATGCTCTGCTCTTTCGCAAAATCATCTCGCCGACTTCACAGCCTAAGTCCCTTGCAATAACAGGGCACTTGGCCTTAAGTATGAAGAATATATTCTTATCCGAATCGCTGAGGGTTTCATAATTGCCCTGCCCCTTTGCTATGATCAGATCAACGTCTTGAAACCGACCACGGAAAGGCTCTGAACAAGTCTCCAGAATTGTACCGGGAGCATCGGAGCCGTTATCAATAACTTCAACTATCCTGGGAAGTCCGGCAATTAAGGCATCTTCCATTGTTGCATCATTTATTACGGGTGAACCCTTGACAGCTATAGCAACTTTTTCTATCGGCAGCCGCTCAATCAACAGACGGTCTAAGACTATCTCGCCGGCATTATCCGCCAAGTAGAGAATTCTTTCTGCCTGGTTGACCGCATTGGCGAATGCTTCCACCGCTCGGCTGTCAAAATCCGCCGTCAGACAATCTCTAATTACCCCTTCAATTTCAGATTCCTCTATTGATGTCTTAACGCCCAAGTCGATGATATTGCCTGCAATAGCAAGCCGGATGGCTGTATCAAGCGGATTTCCGGAATTTATAACCCGTTTGCGCAGCTCCGGATACAATCTCAGAGCCAGATTGTTAAATCGGCTCTTGATCTCTCGATACGGATCATCGCTGCCTGTCAGCTCTTTGGTCAGCCGGTGTATTTGCCGGCCGATTGCCGGCGGGCTCTGGCTCATATCCAGTTCAGCCGACAGACGAAGAATTCTGCGCAACACCTCTTCGTGAATTCGCTTGTTGTTTGTTGCCTGCCTTGCTGAATGCAACGCTTGGCGGACAAAACACGGAATACAGTCCAGGAAAACCTTCATAATTTGTTCAGCTTTCTTGAGCTCCGCATTCCAAATCCAGCGACCCTTCAGATTAACTGAAAGCTTCGATGCGAAGCCATTATATATATTATGGGCATACGCTCATAACTGTTCAAGGAAGAAATGCGAAAAATGCAAAAATTTTTTCATCTTGCCTTGTTTTCAGCCGAAAGAGCGATTTTTGGCGGTCCAAGGGGAAAATCGCGTGCAATCAGCGGCGTTTCGGATATAATGTTTTGTTTGGCCAAGTAAATATGAGACCAAAGCGAGGATTTGCCCGCTTCCACGGTTGCAGACGCCGTCGTAGTGCGCGGTAATAATGCCGGATTGGCAACAATGTGATGGGGCATGAAGTATGATCGAAGGAGTTGCTATGGACACAGTACTGCAGACGAACACAGGCGGCATTGAGCCAAGCAGAGGCAAGGTCCGCGACATATACGACTTGGGCGATAAGCTGCTTATAGTCGCCAGCGACAGGCTCAGCGCCTTCGACGTGGTCATGGCCAATGGAATACCCTATAAGGGCAAGGTCCTCACTCAGATATCGCTGTTCTGGTTCGATTTCCTCAGCGGCATGGTCGATCACCATCTCATCAGCGCCGACCTGGCCGACTTTCCCAAGCCCTTCTGCGACAGTCCGGAGCTGGCGGGGCGCAGCATGCTCGTCAAGAAGGGCAAAGTCCTGCCCATAGAATGCGTAGTTCGAGGCTACCTTGCGGGTTCCGGCTGGAAGGAGTACCTGCAGAATGGCACCGTCTGCGGGCACAAGCTGCCGGCGGGCCTGAAGCAGTGCCAGAAGCTGCCGGAGCTGATCTTCACCCCGGCCACCAAGGCCGAGCGTGGCACGCACGATGAGAATATCAGCGTCGCACAGGCGGCCAAGATCATCGGCAAAGACAAGGCCGAGTACGTCCGCGACCGCAGCATCGAGATATTCAAAAAGGCCGGCCGGTACGCTGAGACCAAGGGAATAATCCTGGCGGATACGAAATTCGAGTGGGGCGAGGTTGACGGCAAGATTATCCTGATAGATGAGGTGCTAACGCCCGATTCATCCCGATTTTGGCCCGCAGACAAATACGAGGCCGGCAGAGACCAGGAGAGCTACGACAAGCAGTTCGTCCGCAACTACCTCGAGTCCATCAACTTCAACAAGTCCGGCCCCGGCGTTGAGCTGCCCGACGACATCAGGCAAAAAACCGCCGAGAAATATATCGAAGCATACGAACAGCTCACCGGCAAGGAATTCGAGAGGTAAGCTGGTGCGATTTGGATAAACGCCTTGCCATATATCAGTGGGCCCAGTTGCTGGTCCTCTCATCGGTGCACTTCACGGTCGATATGCTGGGCAATATGCTGCCCTCGATCCTGCCTGAGGTCCGCAGCGATTTCGCGATAAGCCTCTCTCTCGGCGCCTTCGTTCTTGCGGCGCTGACCATCACGGCCAACGGAATCCAACTGTTCACCGGCCGTCTCCGGTCCAGACATACAAAGCCCCTATTTCTGCACCTCGGCATGGCCCTGGCCGTCTGTTTATGCCTGCTGCCCGCCTTGCCGAAATCTCCGCTCGGCATCTCCATACTGATCTTCCTTGCCGTCGTTTGCGGCGGCGGAATCGGAATAGTCCACCCGGAAGGCCTCCGCGGCATCCACACCCTCGCGCAGATACCCCCCGCAATGAGCACGGCCGTCTTTATGACGGGCGGTTTCGTCGGCTTCGCCGCCGGCGGCGCCATCTCCACCGCCCTTGTATCGCGTTTCGGGCTAAACGGCCTTTACCCTCTGCTTCTATGCCCCATTTTCGGTATCTTGATGGTAATGCTGCTGCGAATCCGCTTGGCCGTCGAGTCGATTCCCACCGATGTACCCGTACCGAGGCTGGCGAAGAACAGCCTCGATTTTCGCCTCGTAATGATTATGGCAATACCCGCAGCCGTCTCGACCACCCTCATCGCAATGCTCCTGCCCACGTTGCTCGGAGAAGCCGGCTTTGCCCTTACCTTCGGCGGCTTCTCTGCAACGATGTTCGGCCTCGGCGGTGCGCTCGGCTCCTTCGTATGGGCCATCGTCGCACATCGAAAGGGCGAGCTGCTCTGCTCGGCACTCTCATTCCTGCTCGCAGGGCCCTTCGCCCTTGCATATCTCCTGCTTCTAAGCAACAGTTGGGCGATTTGGTTAGTCTTCGCCGCCGGATTCTGCGCATTCGCAGGATATATACTGCTGATCACGTTGGCCCGATACGCAGCCGGGGTCGGCCTCGGTTCGCGAATGGGCTGGATCGTCGGCGGTACATGGCTCTTTGCAAGCATCGTATTCATGCCCATCGCCACCCTCGCAGACCGTTTCGGCACCGCCCGAATAATGCAATACGCCCCCTTAGGCTATCTCCTCTCAGGCATTTTCGGAATCTATCTTCTATTGAGAGTCCACATCAGCCCCGACCAAAACCAGCCCGGACCGCTGGCGCAACAAGACTGAAGTAAAAGACGGGAATCAGTTTCTGGCTTTGAGGATATCGCGGATCTCGCCCAGGAGTTGTTCTTCTTTCGTTGGTGGAGGAGGCGCTGCTGGCTGCTCGGTCTCCTTCTTCCTGGCGAGGTTCATCAATTTGATGACCACGAATACTGCAAAGGCGATTATGACAAAGTCGATAATCGTGTTGCGGAAAACGCCGTAGCCGATTGCAACGGCGGGAACCGGGTTGCCGGCGGCGTCAGCCGTGGCTTCTTTTAGAACGATTTGAAGGTTCTTGAAGTCCACACCCCCGGTAATCACGTCTTGCCGGTACACATTCTGGAAAAGGGCACCTGTGAAGAACTCAGGGTCACTGACTGGACGGCTGGCCTAAATCCTTGATATAGACGTGGCGAAACTGGAGGCAAGACGCCTCCCATTCTCCATCCTTGCTATAACCATGATGCTGCAACGCGACGGGCCCCTTGGCCGGGACTCCAGGCAACTAAGCATTGTCGAGGACCAGCTTCCTATATTCCCCTTGATCTGTCTTGCTTCGGCAGTATAATCATTACAAATGGTCGTAGAATCAAAATTCCTATCAGTATCAGTTGAAGCCTCGCGACGGTCGCGGGGAGAGCGGCTATCCAGGAAATGTCCCCTATAACGCATGCGATATTGTTTAAGCAAGTGAGATTCAGAATCGACATGGCTCAAAGCAATTATCAACACTGCACTCAGGAAAGGATCAACACGTGGCAAACCAGAAGAGCAAACCAACGAAGGACCCTGGCACGTCTCTGGGTCGAAGAACATTTTTGAAAGCAGCGGCAGGCGCGGTGGCGCTACCGTACTTCATTCCGGCTTCCGCGCTGGGGAAAGACGGCAACACCGCGCCAAGCAGCCGTATCGTCATGGCCGGCATCGGCATCGGCAACATGGGCGGGGGCGACCAGGGTGCATTCCTGGGTCGGGGCGACGTGCAGTACGTTGCCATGTGCGACGTAAAGAAAAACGTTTGCGACGGCTCAGTGAACCGCATTAATCAGAAGTACGGCAACAATGACTGCAAAGGCTACAATGACTTCCGCGAAATTATGGCCCGCGATGACATCGACGCTGTGCATTGCGCAACACCGGATCACTGGCACGCGATCATAGTGATCGAGGCGTGCCGCAACGGAAAGGACATCTACTGCCAGAAGCCCGAGACCAGGACGCTCCGCGAAGGCAGGCTGATGATCGAGGCGGCCCGGCGTTATGGCCGGGTAGTATCCGGCGGCAGCCAGCGTGTGCTTGAGGATTACAGGGGCACGGTCAACGCCTGCTGGAACGGAGACAAGGGCATCGTCAAGTCGATCAACGTGAACGTGGGTCCGTTCCCCATGGACTGCAACTTGAAGGGCGAGCCGGTCCCCGACGGCTTCGACTGGGATAGGTGGCTTGGTCCGGCCCCATGGGCGCCATACCATCCATACCGGTGCAGCGGCAGCTACAACATCAACGGAACAAGCTGGCGGTCGTTCAAGGATTACTCCGGCGGCGGCATGACCGACTGGGGCGCCCATCATTTCGGCGGCGCGACTTTCGCCATTGATGTCAGGGAACTGGAGCCTGAGGAAGTCATCTTCCATAACGAAAACGGCAAGAAGTTCGCAACCTGCCGCTATCCGAACGGCAAGCTCCTTCACCACAATTACCCGGGTCGAGGCAACCTGGACGTAGAAGGTACGAATGAAAAAGGCCCTTCCAAGCCTGTCCCCGGTTACGCCGGAAGCGGCGGCATCTACGGCGACTTCATCGACTGCGTCAAGACGCGCAGGAGGCCGTTCCGCGACATCGAATTTGCGGTTCACACGGCAACGGTATGCCACCTGTTCCTTATTGCCTACGAGCTGGAACGGTCACTGAAATGGGACACGGCCAAACAGCAGTTCGTTGACGACGACGAGGCCAACCGCCTTGTGGACTATGGAAGAAGAGAGCCCTGGGTACTTTAAGAAAGTGATAGTTGCGACAAGGAGACTTGATTATGATAAGCAAAGAAATTACAGAAATGACGCTGGCGGCCGGCGCGGCTGCCGTGGCCGCTGCCGAGACGGATTCCGCCGCAGTAAACAAAGCATTGGAAACGCTTAAGACCTATGACTGGGGCGCAGACCGCAACACCTTGAATCCTATAGACGAGGCGATCATCGCCACGCACGGGGATGCCGCCGCACGCAAGGCGCTGGAAAAGAGCTTGGTGGCCGCACTTGCCGCCGGCATCTCACGATCCGCCCAGGACTATGTGTGCCGCAAGCTGAGAGTTGTGGGCACGGCCCAGTCCGTCGAGGCCCTCGCCGCTCTTTTAGCCGACGAGACGACCTCGCACATCGCACGCTACGCCCTCGAACGCATTCCGGACGAGAAGGCGCTCGATGCGATACGGGACGCGCTGCCGAAGGTCAGCGGTAAGCTCAAGGTTGGCATGATCGGTTCGCTGGGTACACGTCGTGATGAAAAGAGCATTATGGCCTTCTCGAAGCTTCTCGGTGACTCCGACATCCAAGTCGCCAAGACCGCGGCCCAATCTCTGGGTCTGATCGGCACGTCGGCGGCGGCCAAGGAACTGAGCAAGTTCGCGAAGAAAGCACCTGCCAACATGAAGATGCCGATAGGCGACGCCTGCCTAGTCTGTGCCGAACAGTTGCTAGCCAAAGGTAAGAAGTCCGAGGCAGTAGCCTTGTACAAAGAACTCCAGGGCGATGACCAGCCCAAGCGCATCAAGGTAGCCGCCATGAAAGGAATGCTGACCGCCGCGACTGAGAGGTAAAACCGCACAATAAGCCATCAGATGATTCAAAGAAGAAGCCCGCACCGACACAAGGTCGGTGCGGGCCTTTCAACAAAAGAAAAAATCGTGAAGACCAGGAATACACGACACTTGACGGCGCGGTCGAGGGCGACCGCGCTTCGTAGCGCGGAACTGGATCGCGGCGGGCCTCCGCCACAGGGCGCGGGAAAAAAGTCTATAATCCACCAACACGGCGACGCCACCGCACGGCCGGTGATCCTTGAAATGCTTAACAGCAAGACCGAAGCCATTCGCGCCATGGCGGCACGCTCCCTCTCCGGCCTGGACCAGCCCGAGATCGCGCAAGACGCGGGTTCCGTCGCCGTGCTGATTGCCGAGAAGATCAGCGGAGGCAACAAGAGCCAAGTGCGGGCGGTGATGGAGAAGGTAGCCGAAACCGTCCAGAGTGAAAAGAAGCTGAAAGGAAGGGGACATGAATGGACAGGACGATACGAGGAGGGAGTTTCTCAAGACAATCGGCGCAGGAGCCGCCGTGCTGGCAGCGGGAAGTAGGCTGTGGGCGAGTTCGGAGAGAAGAAGGCCCAATATAGTGTTCTTCTTTACGGATGACCAGCGATGGGACACTATCGGCGCGCTGGGCAACCCGGAAATCCACACGCCCAATCTCGACCGGCTTGTGGCCGAAGGTTTCCATTTCAATAACGCCTACTGTATGGGTTCGATGATCGGCGCTGTTTGCCTGCCGAGCCGCACTATGCTTGCAACGGGTAGGTCTCTCTGGCGTATTCCGAAGAACCCGCGTGGCAAAACGCCGCCGCCCGGCGTGCCGTTGCTGCCAGTACTTCTAAACGAGGCGGGCTACGAGACCTTTCATTCCGGCAAGGCTGGTAATGCGTGCACGTTCAGCAACGCATCGTTTCACACGAATATCGAGAGCCGTAACCGCGATGCCAACTCTGCAACGGAACACGCGGACAACGCGATCAAGTTCCTGCGGGCTCACGATGGCCAAAAGCCGTTCTTCCTCTATTTGGCGCCGCCGGTCCCACACGATCCGCGCCTGGCGCCGCCCGAGTTCGTTAAATTATATGATCCCACCAAGATCACGCTGTCAAAGAACTTCATGCCCCGGCATCCCTTTGATAATGGCGAGCTGATGATTCGCGACGAAAAACTCGCGTTACACCCTCGCACGGGCGAGGAGATGCGTCGGCACCTGGCGGACTACTACGCCA
>JAFGTU010000238.1 GCA_016933985.1 Sedimentisphaerales bacterium
CGCATAGTCATTGTAATTGTGAATAGCCCAGTGATCATATGATACACAATGGACAAGACGAAAGAATGAAATACAGGAGGACTGTTATGGACAACGCACAAGGTCAAGTTCAATGCCGTACACGTAGTGAGCTGGCGGAATTGCGAACAGAGATCCGCTTGCTTGAACAAGGTACCCCTATAAGGATTCGCACCTCGACTGGCCCCAGGATCGTAACCTTCTTAGAGATGAAGCGGACTCGGCTTATCTTTGAGGACTCAGACGGAGTCTGCTATAGCATTCGAGCAGAGGCGTTTCTGGGAATCGCTGAGGGCGACATCCCAAAGCGTTTTCAGAATCCGCGGGCGACTCGCCTACTACATCAGACCTGTGAAAGAGGCGATCTTGCAGAGATACAACGCCTAATCTCGGATGGTGCGGATATCAACGCCCGGTCACATGAGAACGATGGAGGCAGAGTTCCTCTGGAGGATGCCATCGAATATGGTCAACTTGAGGCTGTCAGGCTGTTGCTTGACCAAGGTGCAGAGGTGAATGTTCGGAATCGATATGGTGGAACTCCTCTGAAACTTGCAGCTGTGATGGGCGATGAGAGCATAGTACGGGAACTGTTGGATAAGGGAGCAGATGTCAACGCCCGTGACTACTATGGAACACCTGAGGATTGGGCGGCAAGACTTCACCGGACGGCCATCGTAGAGATGCTCAAGACGCACCAGCAACCGTAAAGCTTAAATACTTGAGCCGATTCACCACTTGTTAATCCTCACAACCTGAGTTGATTTAACACGGCGAGCCGTCCCACGGGACACAAAGGCTCGCTGAGGATTTCAGCACGTGAAAGCACCGGCACAGCCGCGTCATCATGAAGCGAAACCTCGACGAGAAACAAGGATTGGCCGCAGGCCAGCCAAAGACTGAGGTAGGGATATTTCTGCAATATTGAAAACAATAGTTGCTTGACGAGAAGAGATTTAGGTCTCGCATATTAACGCCATCTCGTAAGCCATTTGTCAGCGATAAAACATTGTATCGCGAGGAATGGTTTTTGCATTTCTGATATCATGGGAGCAGATGACTGAACAGACGAAATCGAATATCTGAAAGGAGCCAAGTTATGTCCATGCTTCGCCCGATGCGTGACGAACTGTTCAAGTACCGCAAACGCAAGAGAAAATTAATCGACGGCTCAGTACCTGGGGCACCTTATGTTCCTTACCGCAGATCGAGACGACCGGTATCAGGTTTGCCTTATGTATCACGCGGGCCGGGGTACCACCATGATCTATATATGTGGGGCAATCCGAGAGATTACACCCCTAGCTTGAATGCCCCGGCTGTCCAGGAGACCGAATACGACCCGTACGAACCTTTGGATCTGCCTCGTATCCCAAGGGCCGGCAATCCGAAATTGCCTCATGATATAGATGACGTGGGTCAAGACATGCCGACCCCATCGTACATTCCACAGGACGATCTAACTCTAACAGAGCGGTTCTTGACGGCCATGGGAAAAAAGAGCGAAATAGAGCGGGCAGCCCCGGAAGGACCACGCTTCAAAATAAACGAAGAGGATCGCAGTGAACAGACTCCTGCCGCATCACAATTACCGGTTGAGCTTCGAAGCATAGACCAGCTCCCAAGCCTTGAAGATTTGAAAGATGCCTTCCTTACGCTGGTGGATGTGCTTCCGGACGACCATCCTGATCTCGTGAACGTAAGAACGGCCATGCGCAAGGTGCGGGACCATCACATCGCGTTGTCAGAGGCGGAAGATGCAGAGATGGATAATGATCCGCTCCAGCATGACCCGCTTGCGGAAGCCGAGCAGTTCTTCGATGAGCAGATGGCGCTGCTTGAGAAGTCATTTGATGAGCCGATGGAAGCCGAGGGCTTCTTCGAGGCCAATGGCCTTGAAGCTGACTTGATGCCTGATGGGGCTTTGCCAAGTGACTTCGTAGCAGAAGCACAAACACTTGAAGGAATCATTGAAGGGGAGAGCCCCTTTGAGGCTCCGGCACCGGAATTCATGGATATCATGCCGGACGAGTTATTGCCCGATACCGGCATGCCTTATCTTATGCCGGCTGGTTATGATGTGGGCATGATAGCCGATGAAATCAACCAGGCAATCGATCAGGTAGCCGGACAGCCGGTGTCGGATGAGATGGAGCTTGATCCGTTTTCCCCGCAGTATGACCCGTACATGGCAGGCCAGCAAATGTTCGACGAGCAGATGCAATACATGGCCGATCCCTTTATGATGCCGGGAATGGGAGCTATGCCGGGTCCCTGCGGCCCTATGGGACCAATGCCAGGCCCAATGCCGGGTCCTTAATAACACAAGTGGGCACTATCGTTACGGAGCTCTTGGTCATTCCAGGGGCTCTTTTTTTATGCGCGTAGGCAATAGAAACAGATGGCACATCTGACGCGCGAGATGTGCCATCACGTCTTGGAGGTATTTCAAAATGGAAACAATACAAGCAAAAGTCAGTAAGAGATTATTGTCAAAAGCCGACAGGCTTTTCACCGGCACTCTGGACGGCAGGATTATCGAGATCCTGCAGAACGCCAGGCGTGCAGGTGCAACTGAAGTAACAATCACAAACGAGAAAGGACTCGTTTCAGTCCGGGACAACGGAAGCGGGATTGATGATTTCCAGAAACTTCTTGATCTCGGCGATTCCGACTGGGACCAGGCGATGGAAGAGGCCGAGGACCCGGCTGGCGTAGGCGTATTCTGCCTTGCGCCGCGGAAGGTGACCATCTGCTCAAAGGGCAAAAAGATCGTCATTAGCAAGGATGGCTGGACCGGAAAGCCGATTCAACTTGCCAAAGCTGATGACCCGGACAAGGGTACGGTCCTTACATTTGCAGATGAGCCCTGGGAACTGTCTGTAGTCAAGAGGCATGCGGCATTCAGCGGAATGAAGGTTGTTGTTGACGGCAAGACCTGTCCGCAGGAGCCTTTTGTATCGAGCCGGGCTGCGCTGCATCCCGAACTTGGCTGCAGGATCGAAGTCCGCGAGAGAGATCGCCTAAATGAATGGCACAATCAATGGAGGGCTAATTACTTCTGTGAAACGGTCATGGTCAATTTCCACGGCCAGGTAATCAAGTTTACGTACAGCCCTGTAAAGGAGAATTTGGTCTTCCTGGTGGATATGACCGGAGAGCCAACTTCTATTCGTATGATGCTGCCGGCCAGGACACAATTAGTGGAGAACAAGGCATTTGAAGCCCTCAAGGCGGCGATTGAGAAGGAGGCCTATCGCTTCATCCAGAAGCGGGGCAAACACAAGCTGCCGTACGACCAGTACAAACGCGCTGCCGAGCTTGGTATAAAGCTGCCTGAGGCAGAGCCGACGTTTGAAGTGGGCATACTGAGCGGTGATACGCCGGAGCCCATAGAAGTGGTAATGCCTAAGGACTTCCCCTTGTCCAAGTGCTACCAGATCAGCGAACAGCTTTATGAAGAGAATGAGAAGTGTGGTGAAAATGTTCACCTCTTAGCGGCGCTTGGCCAGTTCAAAGAGCCCTTTGTGCCGGTGAGCGTCTCGCGAGGCTACGACGGCTATAGCTGGGCAAAGCTGCCTACCGTGGACAACATCCAGGTGAAGCTCGGCAAGGAACTCGACAGGCAGTCGATGTGGTGTGAGCTGCTTGTTGCGGTCGAGTCTATAAGGATTACGGCACAG
>JAFGTU010000239.1 GCA_016933985.1 Sedimentisphaerales bacterium
CGCATAGTCATTGTAATTGTGAATAGCCCAGTGATCATATGATACACAATGGACAAGACGAAAGAATGAAATACAGGAGGACTGTTACACATGCTCAGAAACGTGCGTCTTAACAGGCTTGAAAAAATGTTGCAGCTTTTTGGGAATCTTGCCGATGGTAGTCATACAGCCTCCATGCTTATAAGTACCTGTTGTCAAGATACTTATCGGCAAACGAGGCTGTCTTTGTTCGATTATCTTCACCGTCAATATTCTCTCAATCGGTCAGTTTGAGTATATTAACAGCCAAAAAGGGCCGGTAGCATAACGCTGCCGGCCCTTTTCCATTTGGGCCTTGCCCGGCGATATTCTCCAATTTTTCCCGGTTGAGACAAGTCCGGTTACGTGGGCCATGCGCGGTGAAGAAGAGCGGCCTTTTTTCGGACGTGAACTAATCCTGCCGGGCCCGTTTGCCCGCTCTCCAACTGCTTCTTACGCTTTATATGTGAATGCGCAATAGTTTGTGTGTTCGACTGTGTAGGGGTTGTGGGTGACTGGAGGCCCGGTAAATGACTCGGAAGGCTGCGATCATAATCTTGGTAATAGTATCGTCTATCCCTATTAGGGTACTCGCCAAGATGCAAACGCAGAAAGATACCCCGCTTCATCACTTCGAGATGCCCTGCATCACT
Source organism: Sedimentisphaerales bacterium (assembly GCA_016933985.1). GTDB lineage: Bacteria > Planctomycetota > Phycisphaerae > Sedimentisphaerales > Anaerobacaceae > JAFGCD01. The sequence continues at coordinate 672 of JAFGTU010000239.1, forward strand.
TGCCACGAGTCCGATCTCGTCATTTCAGCACTCCGGCCGAGTTCCGCAGCGAACGTCGTTCGAATCAAAGGCAACATAAATCAGCTATGCACAACCTCAGGCTGCCACAATTTCGATCCGATGTTGAGCCACCCTCTTGCTGTCGTGCAGCGTGATGCAATACCCTCCGATATGGCGTTAGACGAACACTCCCGGCTGACATGCCTAACCTGCCACAATCGGCCGATGGCCTCAGACGGTTTGGATCTAAGCGATGGCGGGCTGGAACACCTGCTGTATCGGCCTGAAGGCGTGCAGTTCTGCGGCAAATGCCACTTGAAGATGGGCGGCAGTGCCCTCAAACAATCACATTGGCAGTTTTCCACGCGCGCACACCTCCGCTCGCAAGAGACGCAATCCAACGGCTATGTGAATTCCACGCAATTCGCCGGCGGGATTGACGCCGAATCGCGAACTTGTCTGAGTTGCCATGATGATGTCTTTGCCACAATACCGGCATACGGTCAGATCGGACAACGCAAAGGGCAGCTCGGCAGGAACGCCGATGACCATCCAATCGGAATGGATTATCATCAGGCGGCGGCGCAGCGGGCCGGGCGTTTCAGCTTTCTGCCGATGGTCAACCAGCAGATTCGCCTGTTTGACAGCAAGGTGGGCTGCGGCAGTTGTCACAGCCTGTATGCGAAGACGAAAAATCACCTCGTCGAACCGTTCGAGAAGAATATGCTCTGCAAAAAGTGCCACCTGCTCTGAGTTCGGGAATTGTGGTCCAACCCCAACACTACCTCTGAATCCGCCCAAGACGAATCTCCCGCCAAAAATCGTTGTTCCTAAGCCTGGATATTGCTGAGGACAGGTATGGAGACGCACTGCGTATCTGACGATAAGTGCATCATGTGCAGGGGCACATTCTTACTCGAAATAAGGGCCGAGCTACGTTCAAATGGCAGAAAAAGGGCAAAACACAAGTGTTGAGGCAATATTCCCGTTGTTATCGGCACGACCGATATCCGCCCGCCGTCTAATCACAATCTCACAGATTCCCCCCACAATAGCCGGAATTCAACTATTCTGCCGCCTGCTTGTTCTGTTGGGCGCATTTCTCGCGCTCACCGGCTGTGCCGAAACCGAGCGAAAGGTTCTCGCTACGTGGAGAGGAGATTTCATAGGGCAAGGCAGGACCAACGAAAAATTCACGTTCGGTCCGCCAATGCTCGATGCGATAAGCAACGCTGAAGAACCGGGATCCCTGCAAATTGACACTAAGCAAAAGCAGCTCACAACTTTTGATCTTGAAAAGCGATATGAACAAGTCGGAGCAGTTCGCAACTTATCGCCGGAACAGGTAAAACTTTTGAGAGGTGATTCCGCCAAGACTGCAAATATGGGCGTATTCCTGGGCGGCATGTGGCTGCTGCCGCCTGTCGGCGCCTCCTTGACTGCGGGAGCGGCTGTTATAGAAAACAAGAAGAGCCAAAAAAGGATTGAGGCGGAAAACGAGGTAATTAAACAGCTAAGTGATGGCGAATCCGCCGTTACAGTACCCGTAGATTATCGTTGGAGCACTCTGCAAACACAGTACAAACGTGAAATAGTGGGCCATGCGACCGAGCCCGATGGTTCAGGGATTGAGGAGACTATAGTAGCGGCTGCTGCGCAAGTGCCGCTCAAAATGGAGAATTCACAATATCCTGCACAACAGATAAAAGGACGCACAGATCATTCCGGCAAAGTGTCTTTTGATCTTGCTACGACCCTTGCTGAAGCGGCGGCGCTGCAACCGGGACAATGGAGAATTTCCGCTAAGTGGGCAGGCAAATGGCACGACCTTGGGTTGGTTCGGCTCACGCCGGAGTGGATTTCCGAGGCTGTACGCGGATTGAGAGAGCGGAAACTGCATGCCACTGGCAAGCCGGAACTGCCCCCCGCTGCAAGCATATCCCTGCAGGTCACAAACGGTTCGCTTCAACCCGGTATGCAAAGCGATTTGGCGCTAACGGTCTTGAATGTGGGACAAGGTGAGTTCTACAGGTTGGAAGCCACCACCGAATCCAAGGTGCCTGCTTTGGACGGGCTGAAATTCGAGTTCGGCAAGCTTGACTCGGGGGAGGGCCTGAGCTTGCTGCGGAGAGTACGTATACCCGACCAACAATCTCCCGGTCAGGCTGTTGTGCGATTTCGATGGTCTGAGCTGAACGGTTATGCACCCGGTCCCGTTGAAGCCGCCATTCCTATGTACAAGAATCGTGACTCTTAATGTCTCAGCGCCCCCGATATGAAGCGGTTTCGGGATTCGCCCGCAACTATTAAGCCGGGAGATTTGGCGCTTGGATAAGCTCATCAACTTGCCCAAGTCCTTTGCGGTAAGCAACTGAACTGTGTTTTCTTGCGTTTGAATCATTGTAGAATCCTTTCAATATATTCTTTTGATCGATCTTTATTTAGGCGCAAACCTTCTGCGCCAAAGAGCAAATAGCCCTTTTCAAAGGCCAATGCCGGGCTGAAAATCCGTGCCTCGGCGGTTCAAATCCGCCCCTGCCCATTGCTTCTAACTCCCTAAGTGGCAATATCTTAGGGAGTTTTGGTGTAGTCAGAATCTCCCTGCTTTCCCCTAAAGAACAGGCAAATGCGTCCGCAACCATCAACTACTCAGTCATATCCCAACTTTTCCGCCCACTCCAACTAACACGAGGGGTTGCTTCGGATGTCCGGTCTTTCAGATCAGCCTAACCGCGAGGCGCGTCATAAGCCATTGACGACCTCTTGGGCCTTTGAATTCATCCGCGATGGCCTCGCGGTTCTGTTTGCGGCTCTCCCATAGCGCTCTGTCGAGCTGGCCCTCGACGTTGTGGCCACAGAAGCCGAGAATGACTCGAGCGCCGGGCTTCGTGAGCCGTTGAGAACGAAGTTGCCGAATACATAAGGTGGCATCCGAAGAATTTTGCACTATAACATAAGAACCGGCCACCGGCAAACGCAACCAAATAACGTCCCAGTCTTGGAGCCGCCAGGTGAAAGCAAAGGACAATCCATTCTCCGTCGAGCGGGTATTAAAGATTCGCTATCGTGGGGCGGATATGGGTGCCCTTGTCGCTCGCCTACAGCAGATGGACTATCGCGCTGCGATAGTCGGCCCGGAAGGTTCCGGCAAGACTACGCTCATGGAGGATTTGCAGCAGCACCTCCAAAGGTCCAGCCATAAGACCAAAAGCATATTCATCAACGATGGAAACTCGCTCAGCCGCCGGGACCGCAGGTACTTTCTCTCTCAACTGGCCGGCGACGAGATTATCTTCCTCGACGGTGCCGGCGCAATAGTCCGAACAGCCCGGCTGGCCTTCAAACGGAGCATTCTGAAAAAAGCGGCAGGCTTGGTGATAACGGCCCATCGCCCCGGGCTAATGCCCACATTGATCGAGTGCAAAACCACCCCCGCCCTCTTGGCCAAAATAACCGCCGACCTGATACCCGACGCCCGGACCGCTGACACTAATTTCCTCGACGAAATCTACCACCGCTGTCACGGCAACATCCGCCTGTGCCTGCGAGAACTCTACGACATCTACGCCGAGAAATAGTATGCTTATCGGAAATCAAAGCAGGTTTTGCAGGGCGTAGTGTGCGCCGAATCCTATTGCGACACAAGCGGCAACGATGAGTGCCAGAAGTATTAGAAGCACAAAGATTGCAGCGATGCTGTCGTCCCTAAGACCTCCGACGAACCATTCGCCGAAGGTTCGCCTTGGCGCCTTGCTCGCGTGCACTTTTATTGGCTTGGGCTTAGGCTGCTTCTTGGGTTTTGGCTGGCGTTTTGGCTTGCCTTTGGCCTTTGGCTCGTTGGCCGCCGGGACCGGCTTATCATCTGAGAGTGCGGCTGTCGCGCCTTCGGATTCGAGCGGCTCCAATTCCTGCAAGTCCAAATCGGGCAGGTCGTCTTCCAGCGACTTAAGCTCGGATGCATCGAAATCTATCTCATCCGAAGATGACGGTTCCAGTGGGTCCAATTCGGGGATTTCGGGTTCTGCCATTTCAGTCTCCTCAGGTTTCACTTCCAGGGTGGTAGGTATTGTCGCCAGGGGCGGGGGCGGCTGGACATCGTCGCCAAAACGTTCGCCCGTCAATTCTATGCCTTCCCGCCGGGCAACTTCTTCTATTTCATCTATTTTCAGCAGGAGGGTCGGCCCGTCGCGAAACTCGCGCAGGAGCCCCTGCTTAACCATGTCCCTGAGCTCCTGCTCGGTCTTGCCGAGTATGCGGGCGGCTTCCTCTACCGAACAGAACATACCGGCCATACTTAAATTCCTCCTGTCGGCAAGTCACACGGCTTGCCCTGTCTTCTTAGTTTGGACAAACGCCTATATTTTAACGCACTGATATTATTCTACCTTCTTGATACGGTCTTGTCCAGCAATTTCCTTGAATTATCGGCCTTGCGAGTGTTCTTGGCGAGCAGGAAGGGGCAAAAAGGCCCATTTCACGCAGAAATCACCGGAAAACAAGGCCCCAGATATGGTTTGACGCCGCTGAGTTGGGGCTGCTATATTATTGCCACGATGCACGGGTATTTCGCCGGGAGCGGTGGTTTGTCTGTGCCTTAACCGACCGAGAATCTTGGACGCAAGGAGATTGATAATGAGGTACCCAATATGTTTCGGAATAATCTTTGTTGTCCTGGCAGGCTGCCGAACGGACCGGGTAAGCGAGCCGACCGAGGCCAGCGCGGACAGGACGCAGAGCAAGAAGGTTCTGATTGTTACCGGCATCGACTATCCGGGGCATAAGTGGCAACAGACCGCCCCGCTTCTGGCCGAGGCGATAGGCGCGGATAAGCGGTTAGAAGTAACGATAACCGAGGAGCCGAATGATTTGGCCGGCGACGATTTGAACCACTATGACGTTATCGTGCTGCATTTTATGAATTGGGAGGTTCCCGATCCCGGTCCTGCGGCGCGGGCGAACCTCAAACGCGTTATCGCGAGCGGCAAGGGCTTGGTTCTGGTTCATTTTGCGTGCGGGGCCTTTCAGCAGTGGCCCGAGTTTGTCGAGCTGGCGGGGCGAGTGTGGGACCCGAATTTGCGGGGGCACGACCCGCACGGTAAGTTCACCGTCAAGATCACAGACCCTCAGCACCCGGCTATGAAAGGAATGAGCAACTTCGAGACGGTCGATGAGCTTTATACGTGTTTGACAGGGCAGACTCCTATCAAGGTATTGGCGACGGCGACATCGAAGGTTGACGGCAAGGACTATCCGATGGCCTTTGTATTGGACTACGGCAACGGTCGCGTGTTCCATAGCGTGCTCGGGCACGATGTCGAGGCGTTTGCGAGCTCGGAGGTGAAGCGGCTGTTTCGTAATGCGTGCGCGTGGTGCGCGGGGCTGGAGCCTTTGGATTAGACAAGATCGAATAGCCCAAGAAAGGATGCCCAAAGAGCTTATGGACAGTGCACACATTACACGACGCGAGTTTGTTGCTGCGGCTTCCGCGGCGCTGGCCGGGCCGGCATTGGCAAGAAGCGCGAGCAGAAAGAAGGAGAACGCCAAGATGAGAATTGGTTTTCACACGGACGCATTCAACTCTGCGTATTTCAGCTTTGAGAAGTGCCTTGAGTGGGCTCAGAAGAACGGCGTTCACCGTATCGAGTGCGGCGTGATTGACGGGGTTAGCTGGATTCACGGGCTGGGTTATCAGCCGCACGTTGCACTGTACGAGGATCCTCTTTTGTTGCGGAGGAAGATGGAGAATTACGGCGTGCGATTCTCGCAGATTGATGCGGCGTTTCCGCTGTCGGGCAAGGATGGGCCTCTTTACGGGGTGCCTTATGTTCTCAAGTCGATCCCCTGGGCCAAACTGGCCGGGTGCGAACGGATTGCCACAACCGACGGTCTGCATAAGCCGGACGGCCTGTCGGACAACGAGGCTATGGAAGCGATGAAGCGCAGCTACGGGCAGATCGTCGAGGTTGCCGAGGCATACGAGATATACATCAATATCGAGGTGCACGGGTATTTCACGACTAAGCCGGATATGATGGCGAAGATGCTGGCGTTCTGCGACAGCAAGTATCTGCGGATGAACTTGGATACGGGCAATACGTTTATCGCCGGGCAGGACCCGGTTGCATTCTGCAAACGGTTTCTCGACAAAATCAACCACCTTCATGTCAAGGACGTTTCCGAATCGCTGGCCGCTGCGGTCCGTGGAAATCAGACGGGTATTGCGGTCAGCCAATGTGCAATCGGCAGCGGGTTCAACGCGGGAAATATTCGCAAGTGCCTGGAAATGCTGCGAGATGACGGCTTCAATGGTGTGCTGAGTATGGAATGCGAGGGCAAGGGCGGTCCCTTGATCGAGCAATCGCTTAAATGGCTGCGCGAGACGCTTGCCGAGTTGAAAATTTCAGTTGAATAATTAAATGCCGGGCTGATAGACTAATTACCGCGGCGACGGCGGTGATAAACCGCCTCACGTGATGATGAATAAATAGCAACGTTATTTAGATATAAGGAGCAAGTGTAATGAAAGTCGGATTTAATATGTTGTTATGGACCGGTCACGTCACCGATGAAGACCTGCCGATGTTGGAGACGCTCAAGAAGGTCGGTTTCGATGGCGTGGAGATACCTGTTTTTGGCGGTGAAGTTGCGGAGTTTGAAAAGGTCGGCAAGGCAATCAGGGACAACGGGCTGGGCTGCACATCGGTTACGGTCATTCCGGACGAGGAGCACAATCCCATCAGTAGTGATCCGAAGCACCGTGCGGCCTCGGTTGATTACCTCAAGTGGGCTATTGAATGTTCGGCAGCGCTGGGTTCGGATGTTCTTTGCGGGCCGTTCTATCAGCCTTTAGGGGTCTTCACCGGTGAAGGCCCGACCGAAGAGGAGAAGCAGCGTGCGGCAAAAGTGCACAAGCAGGTGGCCGATGATGCCGCTGCTGCCAATGTTGCTTTGGGTATTGAGTTCCTGAATCGGTTCGAGTGCTATTTCCTCAATACGATGGCCGATGCGGCCGCCTACGTTAAGCGCGTTAATCATCCGAACGTCGGCGTACTGTACGACACGTTCCATGCGAATATCGAGGAGCAGGACCCCATCGGAGCGATCACCAAGCATATCGGCGCTATCAACCATGTCCATATCAGTGAGAACGACCGGGGCACTCCCGGCAAAGGTCATATTGACTGGCCCGGGACGTTCAAGGCCCTTCGCTCGGGCGGCTACGACAGTTGGTTCGTGATTGAGGCATTCGGGCGCGCATTGCCTGCTCTGGCGGCGGCGACACGTGTGTGGCGGGATTTCTTCCCCAGCCGAGAGTCGGTTTATACCGAAGGGATTAAGTTCATCAGGAACCAGTGGAAAAGAAGTGCCTAAAGTTGAGAGTGACTAAAGTGCCTAAATTTGTGGATGAGCTTACTTTAGTCGCTTTAGCTCACTTATTATGAAGGAGAAATACCATGCATACTTCTTATGTGAAACTTGTTTTGATTTCATTGACTGTTCTCGGCGTCGGCGCCGGTACGTCTGTTGCGGCGGATGGCGTTTTTAAGGCTATTTTCGACGGCAAGACCCTCGACGGCTGGAAGGCGTCCGAGATGAGCCATTGGTCGGTCGTTGACGGGGCGATTGTTGGGCTGACCACGGCGGATAATCCCGCCAAGGGTAATCAGTTCCTTGTCTGGCAGTTGGGCGAGCTGGATGATTTTGAGTTGAAGTTGAAATACCGGATAAGCGGGTCGGATTCGGCCAACTCCGGCATCCAGATTCGCAGCCAGGTTCCCGCTGATGGCCACGTCGGTGGTTATCAGGCTGATATCGATATGGCCGGCAACTACGCCGGGGCGCTCTACGACGAGCGAGGCCGCGGGATGCTTGCCGAGCGCGGGCAGAAGACCACCATCGGGGCGGACGGCAAGAAGGAAATCGTCTCCATCGGTGATGCCGCGGCCCTGATGGGCATTGTCAAAAAGGGCGACTGGAACGAGTACCACATCGTCTCCGGCGGCAATCAGATACTCCTGAAGATCAATGGGACTGTCACGGCTCGGGTGATCGACAACGATACTAAGAACCGGGAGTTCGCCGGGGTATTGGCGCTTCAGCTTCACGCCGGTCCGCCTATGAAGATTGAGTTCAAGGATATTGAGCTAAAGAGATTGAAGATGATGGGTAGAAAGAAGATAGTCCTCGTGGCCGGACCGCGCAGCCACGGCTATGACAGCCACGAGCACAAAGCCGGGGACTTGCTGCTGGCCAAATGGCTCAACGAGAATGTGCCGGGCATCTATGCGGCCACTTATGATAACGGCTGGCCCAAAGACCCGACGGCCTTCGACAATGCCGATGCGATCAGCATGTTCTGTGACGGCGGGGGCGGGCATGTCGCAATGCCGCATCTCGACGAAATGGATGCGATGGCCAAGAAGGGTATGGGCATCGCTTGTCTGCATTACGGCGTCGAGATTCCAAAGGGCAGGCCCGGCAACTCAATGCTCAACTGGACGGGCGGATACTTCGAGACATTCTGGTCGGTGAATCCCCACTGGAGGGCCGAGTTCAAGGAGTTCCCGAAGCACCCGATTACGCGGGGCGTCAAGCCGTTCGACATCGATGACGAGTGGTATTACCACATGCGGTTCGTCGAGGGTATGAAGGGAGTGACTCCGATCCTGACGGCCATTCCTCCGGACAGCACGCGGCGCGAGGGCAATGATGCCCACGGGGCGAATCCGACGGTCTTTGCCCGCAAGGGTATGGCCGAACATGTCGCCTGGGCGTATGAGCGGCCGGGCGGCGGACGCGGGTTCGGGTTCACAGGCGGGCATTGGCATCATAGCTGGGCGCACAATGATTTTCGCAAGCTCGTGCTCAATGCGCTGGTCTGGATTACGGGGCTTGAGGTGTCTGCCAACGGCGTCGAGTCCAGGGTCCCCACTATCGAAGAGCTCGAGGCCAACCAGGACTATCCCAAGCCGAATAACTGGGATCAGGAGAAAATCAAAAAGCAGATTGAAGAGTGGAACGGTTAAAACGTTCTTCAGTTATGGACAATTTATTGCAGGTTCTTGGGAAGGGTAAGACTATGCGCACATCCAAAATGAAAAATGCGGTTATCTTCGTTTGTCTGGTCTTCGTGGTAGTCTGCTGCGTTTCCGCGCAGCCGGCTTTCGCAGCGAAGTATCGGCGGATAAGCGTTGCGGACTATGTCGATAAGATGAAGGGCGGGTGGATCGGCCAGATGGCGGGTGTGGGTTGGGGCGGACCTACGGAGTTCAAGTGGAAGGGCGAGATTATCCCGGAAGACAAGATACCGCAATGGAAGCCGGAGATGATCAATCAGTTCGGCCAGGACGATATCTACGTCGAGATGACGTTTCTCAGGTCGCTGGAGCTTTATGGGATGGATGTATCGCTTCGCCAGGCCGGCATTGATTTCGCCAACAGCGGCTATCCGCTTTGGCACGCCAACAACGCGGGGCGAAGCCTCCTGCGAAGCGGCATCGCCCCGCCAGATTCGGGCCATCCGGAGTTTAATAAGCACGCCGACGATATCGATTACCAGATCGAGGCTGATTACGCAGGTCTTATCGCGCCTGGGCTGCCCAACGTGGCTATCGAATTGGGCGAGAAGTTCGGTCGGCTGATGAACTACGGTGACGGACTCTACGGGGGCCAGTTCGTAGGCGGCATGTACGCAGAGGCCTTCTTCGAGGATGATATTGTGAAGATTGTGCAGGCCGGGCTGAAGTGCATCCCCAAGGCAAGCCAGTATTATGAGTGCATTGCGGATGTGCTCAAGTGGTATCAGCAGAATCCAGACGACTGGGAGAAGGTCTGGCGGCTTATCGAGCAGAAGTATCAGGATAATCCTGATTATCGGCGGGCCTCGTGCGACAAAGGCGAGTTCAACATCGACGCCAAGATAAACGGGGCGTATATCGTGATGGGGCTGCTCTACGGCAAAGGCGACCCGGACCAGACGATTATAATCTCGACCCGCTGCGGGCAGGACTCCGACTGCAACCCGTCGAACTCGGGCGGGGTGCTCTTCACGACTATCGGCTTTGAAAAGCTGCCTGATAGATTCAAATCCGCTCTGAATCCCGAAGGCAAGTTCAGCCATACGCCGTACAACTTCCCGATGCTGATTGAGGTCAACAAGAAGTTGGTTCGCCAGGCCGTCGAGCGAGCGGGCGGCAGAATTGAAAAATCAAACGGCGAAGAGGTCTTTGTTATTCCCGTTGAAAAGCCTAAGCCTTCGAAGCTCGAGCAGTGCTGGGAGCCCGGACCGATTGCCGATAGTCGATTCACCGAGCAGGAAATGGCTCAGGTTACTGCCGTGGCCGGAATTGATATGGCCGAGGCCGCAAAGAAATTCGGCGGCGGCTGGAAAATCATTCAGTGCGGCGGCGACATGAATCCGGGATTCTATGACGAAATAAGCGGCAGGAAAAACGTCTTGATGACGCATCCCTTGAATCAAACGGTCGGATGCATCCTGTCAAAGAAAGTCAAGATTCCGACCGCCAACGCGGCCCTTGCCCTGACCGTAGGCCATCATCCCGAAGGCGACTGGGTCTTGATTGTCAAGGCCGATGGCAAGGAGTTGCTCAAAAAGACCATCGGCCCGGAATCGGCAAAAGACCTCTGGACCGACATCGAGGTGGACCTGTCGCAATACGCCGGCAGGGAAGTGAAGCTCGAGCTGATAAACCAGCCGAGCGAATGGAAATTCGAGGCCGGTTATTGGGCGAAGATTGAGCTGGTCCGTCGGTGACGTTTGGTTGAATGTGTGTCCCGGCCGGTGGATGTTAATCGGAAGGGGACGTCGCAGAGGATTAGTCGTTTCCGGTTTAGGGGACTATCGGCTCCCAGCGGACCTTTGCCGAGCCGAGGACTGTTCCGGTGGCATAAGCGAGATCGACCAGGGCGATTTGATACTCCGCCAAAGCCCGGATTTCAGCGCTTTGGGCGTCGGCGAAGGTTGTTTGCGCCTGCAGGACGTCGGTGGTTGTCCGCGTGCCGATTTCGTATTGTCGTTTTTCTGCTTCGTAGAGTCTGCCGTCGAGGATGGTTCTCTGTCTGCCGGCGAGGACCCGCTGCCAGTTTGCTTCGAGCTGGTCGATTGCGTTCAGGACTTCCAGCTCGATCGATGCTGCGCGGGATTCTCGCGAGGCCAGCCGCTGGCGCCGCTGGTAGAATGCCTGTTTGAGCCGGC
>JAFGTU010000240.1 GCA_016933985.1 Sedimentisphaerales bacterium
ATCCAATAACCACCGGCGACTATACATTCTGGATCGCCAGCGATGACGAGAGCGAATTGCACCTCAGCACTAATCTGAACCCGGCCAATGCAGTTGTAATCGCCAACATAGGCGAATCCTGCTGGACTAATCCGCGCGAGTGGACCAAGTACGCTTCGCAGCAGTCCGAGCCGATTCGGCTGGTTGGCGGTGAGAAGTATTACATATCGGCAATTATGAAGCAAGGCATCGGCGGCGACAACCTTGCAGTTGCCTGGAGCGGACCTGATACCGGCGGTGAGGTAGAGGTTATCAGGGGCTGTCAATTATCGCCAATTGTCAAACTCTGGGCGTATGACCCGATGCCGCGTAACGACGAAGAAGCAGCATATCCGAATCTTACCTGGCAGCCGGGAAAGCATGCTGCCTGGCACCACATTTACTTTGGCACCGACCCAAACGCTCTGAACCTTGTTGCTACAAAGCCTTTGGGAGATGAAAGCTATGACCCGGGACCACTCGAATTGGATACCGCTTACTACTGGCGGATTGTTGAGGTCAACGACGCTCATCCTAATAGTCCCTGGCCGGGGCCCGTATGGAGCTTCTTCAGATCGCCCGGGCGCGTCATCACGAATGTAATCCGCTCGAACGGCGTTTCCGGCGATCGAGACCCTATCGGAGAATATGATGCGAACACTCCCCCGCTGGAGACTCAGAAAGGCGGTCTTAAGGACGGCAACATTGTTTACTCCGATCGAACCTACTCATGGACCTCTACTCCTCCGGAGCTGACCGGCGCCGAATATATTCGCACGTTCAACAGCGACAAGGGAAGCGAGGACGTGACCTATGATGTGACTTTTTGTGCACCGGTAACCGTGCTATTGACTGTGGACGATCGTATTGCGGCTCAACAGGATGTGGTGGACAACATTGTGAGCGACTTTGCCTCGGCCGGGACCTTCACGGACACCGGCTTGGATCTGTTTATCCAGGAGACTTCCAGTGACCGGTCGGCGAGCGTGTTCTCGGCAGAGCTGCCTGCGGGAACTTATACGTTCGGCGCGCAGCGGACCAGTTATAATTTCTACATAATCGGCGCAATTGTGCGGCCAATGACAGAGGCCTCTGACCCAAGACCGCAAGATGGCGCAATAGTAATAGATGCGAATCTCACCTGGCAGCCGGGAGATTATGCTGCCTGGCACCAGGTTTACTTTGGCACCGATCCAAACGCGCTGGACCTTGTTGACACAATGCCTTTAGGAGATGAGAGCTACGACCCGGGACCGCTTGCATTAGATACTGCTTACTATTGGCGGATTGTTGAGGTCAACGAGGCTCACCCTTATAGTCCCTGCCTGGGCCCGGTCTGGAGATTCACCACTATTGGCCCTCGAGGTGACTGCAACGGCAATGGTATCCCAGATATTTACGACATCGCCGATGGCAACAGTCTCGACTGTAACGGTAACGGCATTCCGGATGAGTGCGACATCGCCGACGGCAACAGCCTGGACTGCAACGGTAACGGCGTGCCGGATGAATGCGATATAGTCATCCAGAATCTGGAGTTCGATGCCCCGGCGGACTATCTGACGTACGGCAGCGGCCGGGGTGTGGCGTCAGGTGACATCGACGGAGACGGGGATTCGGATCTTGTCGTACTAGTGACCGGCGGCTTCTCAGCCTTACTAAACAACGGGGATGGTAGTTTCGTTAGATCAGCGGAGCATGTATCTATTGAAGGCGGGATCAATGGAATATCGCTTGCCGACTTCGACGACGATAATGATCTTGATATCGCAATCGTTAACGCTTATGAGACAGATAATCAACCCGATCCGCCGGAATTTAACGGCAACCTTAAGGTGTTCCTTAACTCTGGAGATGCAACTTTTGAACTGTTCTATCAGAGCGGCCTGAATTACGGATCGCAGTCTATTGTGTCAGGTGATTTGGATTCCGACGGCGATCTCGATTTGGTCGTCTCTCACCAGTATTTTGACCCAGGCGGACCGGGAGATATGTCCAGCGAGATATCTCTATTCCTTAACAATGGCAACGCCGTCTTTACGCGCAAGCAAGGCGTACCTGATTGCGAGTGTTCTGTTTACGGAATGAGCATCGCCGACTTCGATAACGACGATGACTTGGATCTGGCGGTCGCGGCCGGACCCTATTGGGAGGATGACTTTGAAGGAATTGTGATTTATGAGAACACCGGCATGGCTGACTTTGCAGCGACTCAGTCTTATTCCCTTACGGGACTTGCGGGAATGTTGGTCGCCGACTTTGACCTGGATGGGTTCAGCGACTTGGTCGTGTCGGGGACTAAGTCTGGCAGTGTTTCCATTAAGCTCAATAACCATGACGGGACATTTGGAGGAACCAAGGATTACAGTTGCGGATATGATCCAACCGCAATGAACGTCGGTGACGTGGACGGAGACGGCGACTTCGATCTTATTCTGGGATCCTGGCACACGAATACCGTTGGCATCATGCGAAACAACGGGCAAGGCGAGTTTGCCGATCCAACCAGCTTTTCAACCGACGGAGAGCATCCCGGCGGCATATTGTCGGCCGATCTGGATGACAACGGCCTTTTGGATATAGTCGCTGTAATTCCTGATTTATGGAATGTGTCGGTGTTTCTGAACAGATCCGTTTCCATGAGTCAGGACTGCGACGGCAACGGTATTCCGGACGAGTGCGACATTGCCGACGATCCCAATTTGGACTGCAACGGTAACGGCATCCCTGACGAGTGCGACATTGCCAAAGGCGCCAGCACCGACGAAAACGAGGATGGCGTTCCTGATGAATGTCAGTTTGACGTGCGCGTTGTTCCTGTGGCAGTGTTGATTGACCCAGCCTCGACGACGGAGGTCCGCACGACACTGCCGGATTCCATCGAGGCCGTCGTGCGGGGCGGCAAGTATTATCTGGAGATATGGGCAAGCGATACCGGTGCGGTCAAGACCGGCCTTACGGGTGTATATCTGGATATATCGTTCTGCGGCCAGACAAGCGCATCGAGTCTCGAGCACGGCACGATCTTTACGACGTTCACCGCCGGGAACATTCAGCCCGGCGGCATTGATGAGTTCGGCGGCTCGACGTTTTCCCCCGGCGTTGGTATCGAGCCGAATTGGGTTAGGGTAGGATGGGTCGAGATGAGCGCCGACGTTGACGTCGCAACCTGCTCGGTATCGCTCCTGCCAAGTGTCGGCGGTGTGGCGGCATACGGGCAAGGCCTGGTTCCCTGGTCGTTTATAAGCCTGGATTCAATTGAACTTGAGATCCTGCCGCCGGCGCGATCGTATGATTTGGATGGCGTTCCGCCGATTGGAGTCGGTGATTTCTCTCTGTTTGTGCCATCGTGGCAGCAGACTGTGCCGCCCGCTCAGAACGCCCACGACTTCGATTGTGATTGTTTTGTGGGGGTGGGCGATCTTAGCTGGTTTGCCACCGGCTGGATGAAAAGCCCGGATGACCCGACCATACTCTATCCTCCATGCCCGGGCGGCGGAAACTGCGGAGAAATGGCGCCGTTACTCACTAATGCCGCGGGAGGGTTCACACTTGCATCGCTTCGCCCTGTCACAAGAATGAGTAGCCCGCCTGCTGATACGGATGTGGCATTTGAGCTTGTCGTTCTAAACTCCCCCTCGGTATCCGACACCACAGTGGATTTACCCACCTCGATAGGGACAATAACGCAGGGCCAAACCTATTACGTAGAGCTTTGGACCGGCGACATCGGCGATATCAGCACCGGCATTACCTCGGCATACGTAGATTTGCATTTCCCCGCCGGCGCTGCCAGTGTTACCAATATCTCCCACGGGAGCCTCTTTACGCTGCTTCCAAGCGGCTCAGTCACTTCCGGAGTGATAAACGAGCTAGGCGGGTCTCAATTCTCCGGTAGCGTTGGCGTTGCCCCGCAATGGGCGCGAGTCGCCGTGATACGGATGCGTGCGGATGCCGCCCCGCCATCGGTCGGTTTTTCTCTATCGCCGAGCAGCACTGGAGTTGCCGCGTGGGGACGCGGGCAAATCGACTGGGATGACATCTATCTGGGCGGAGCATCGGTGCCGCCGATTATCACCGGCTATGTGCGGACGTCTCACGGAAGAGGAGTCGGCGGCGTGCTCGTCTCGGCTGACAACGGCGGTGGCTCAGGCCTGACAGACCCTGCCGGATATTACGAAGTAGTTGTCCCCCAGGGATGGTCCGGTACGCTAGCGCCCTACAGCGATTTCTCCTTGAGCTTCGATCCCGGCGCTTTGGGCTATGGCAACGTAATGAACATCCACAGCAACCAGGACTACGTGGCTCAGAATATCTGCGACCTCGACGGCAACGACAACGTTACAATGGCCGATTTCGCATATTTCGCCGACTATTGGCTCCAGAGCGGCGCGGAGTTACCGGCCAACTTCGACTCCTCCGATACCGTCGGTTTCCCGGACCTCGATATATTCCTCAAGAACTGGCTATGGACGCCGTAAGCAGACCGTGTGGATCACATCATTGCGATCCCTGCAAATCGCCGCCGGCTTTACCCTTGTCCGCAGCAGCCGCCCGGCGGGCAAAGCCCGCCCGGGGCCGGTCGTACATACACGGTTCAATCGAGATATGCTGCCTGTTATTGGACCGGCTCCGCCTCAGGCGCGGAAAAGTCAAAAATTTCTCGCCATTTTCTATTCGCCCGGCCAAATTTTCTGCCGGAAGCTCTCGCTTTCAAAGGCCTTGCCTCCGAACACGCGAAGGTGCGGATCAATTCTGCTAACTATCCATCCGGTAAGAACTTACAACAATGCCGCGTCGCGCGACATAGATGGAAATCGCACCCCCAAATTGCCGGCCAGTCCTGACGGCCTGAAAATTCACCAACCCATTTTCTCACTTCTCAGATTTTTCTTGCTGGCAGACTGGAAAATTTGGTATAAATAGGTTAGGTGAAAATGGTGACAACTGTTTTTCCCGGGTGATAATCCTGTGTTGGTGCGTAAGTTTTGTTCTGAAAGCTAAGTTCTCTTGGTGGTTGCGGGGTGTTTACGCACGCACCGCAATTCGGTTGAAGGGTTTGTGCAATCCGCCCGACGGATGATTCGGGGCCCGTAGAAGGAAGGAGGTGAACGACCAGGGCCGAAATCTGTCGCTGATACACACGGTTTGACTATACCGAGAAGACGCTTGTTATCGGTCTTTTTTATTACAAAAAACGCTGTTTCCGACAGGCATCTAAAATTATCAAGCAGGCCTGCGTGCCTGTCGAAAACAATAAGATGTTTTGGTGTGTGGCCAAAACACTCAAGTCATGACATTCGTTCATAAGGAGCACTGTTATGTATAGAATGATTTATTTGTTGTTTCTGGCCCTGTTGCTGGTACCGGCGGGCGTCGCCTCGGCGGCACTGCCGGACGGATGGGCCAGCCAGGACATCGGCGGCCCGGCCATTGCCGGCAGCGCCGATCAGACCGCCAGCATCTGGACCGTTAAGGGGTCGGGGGCCGACATCTGGGGCACCAGCG
>JAFGTU010000241.1 GCA_016933985.1 Sedimentisphaerales bacterium
CTTTTATGCTCTCAACGCCACAGACCGGCGTGGACAGCATCTTTGTCACCCTGAGCCTGCTCGGCCCCGTCTTCGCAATATTCAGGCCCATCGCCGCATTTATCACGGGCATCATCGGCGGCAGCCTCGTCGAGTTATTCGAGCCGAGAACCGAGCAACAGCAAGCACATGAAAAATGCACCGATGAATGTTGCGCCGATCACCCCAAAGTGGGTAAAATTCAAAGAGCCTTCAAGCACGGCTTCATCACCCTTCCGCGAGACATCGGAAAGGCAATGCTTCTCGGGCTTGTAATAGCCGCTATAATATCCGTCCTTGTCCCTGCCGATTTCTTTGCGGACTATCTCGGCACGGGCATATTCGCCATGATTGTGATGATGTTCCTCGGCATCCCCGTTTACGTCTGCGCAACCGCCTCGGTGCCGGTTGCAGCAGCATTGATTCTAAAGGGTCTCACCCCCGGCGCCGCGCTGGTCTTTCTCATGACGGGCCCCGCCACAAACGCTGCGTCATTTGTCACCATCTGGAAGGCCCTCGGTCGAAGAACCGCTGTGATCTACCTCGCCGCAGTCGCCGGCTGCGCCCTCGCCGCCGGCATCGTCCTCGACTACATCGTCGGCGCCGTCGAGTTTGAAGCCGTCGCCAAACCCGCCTGGATGCTCCCGCCCCTCGCAAAAAACATCTCCGCAATAATCCTGTTAGACGTCCTTGCCTACGCAGTAATTACAAAACCCAAAGCCGCCCACTCCGATGGCGGCTAATCGGGGCGACAGGACTTGAACCTGCGACCTCTTGACCCCCAGTCAAGCGCGCTAGCCAAACTGCGCCACGCCCCGGTCAAACATTCATTCTAATCAAAGAAGGCCGCAAAGCAACTCCCTTTTTCCGCCGGAGAACACCTATGACGCCGTTTTAGAAATATTTCCGTGGTTTTTCAAAATTCTTCCCGGAATTCTCTTGCAAAGTTAGGTGCGGCTAACTATATTAGGCTTAACGTCATAATTTTGGAAGATTTGTATGGGCAAAGCAAAGAGAATAGAACTGAGCGCATCGCTGGAGGATTATATCGAGGCGATCTTCAATCTCGTGCATGAGTCTAAAGTCGCACGCAGCAAGGAGATAGCTCAAAGGCTGAACGTCTCGCGGTCGTCGGTTACAGGCGCCTTGCGGCTGCTCAAAGACAAGGGCCTTGCCAACTATGAGCCTTACGGCTATGTAACCCTGACGGATACCGGCCGACTTGCCGCCGCGGAAATTGTCAAAAAGCACAATATCCTTAAGTCCTTTTTTGAAAAGGTCTTAGGTGTCGAGAGCAGCCTTGCTCAGGACGCCGCCTGCCGAGCCGAGCACGCCCTGGGCACGGAGATTATCGCTAGGCTCTTGGCGTATATCCGGTTCGTCAGCGCAAACAACAAGAATGGCTATCATCTGGCGGATGAGTTTCGGAGATTCTGCGAAAATCCGCCGCCCGAGCCTGCCGGTCCCCGGAACTAATCGCCCTGGAGAATTGTAGATGGATCAAGAGTACGTAAGGCCGTTGTCAATGGTCGGAGCAGGCGAAACCGTCAGACTCGTCAAAGTCAACGCCGGACGCGGCCTGAACAGCCGCCTCGCCGCGATGGGCCTCGTGGCTGATACAAAACTAACAGTCGTAAGCAACAGCCATCCGGGGCCGTTTATTGTCACCGTGAAAGATTCCAAAGTGATGCTCGGAAGGGGCATGGCCCACAAGATTATGGTGAGGTAGAGCGTGGAATTCCTCCTATGAAAAAAATTGTAGTGGCCTTGGCCGGCAATCCGAACAGCGGAAAGAGCAGCATCTTCAATATGCTCACCGGGGCGCATCAGCACGTCGGTAACTATCCCGGCGTGACCGTAGAGAAAAAGGAAGGTCTTTGCAGGCACGGCGACTACGAAATAACCTTCGTTGATTTGCCCGGGACGTACAGCCTGTCTGCATATTCGACCGAGGAGCTGGTCGCCCGCAACTTCATAATCGACCAGCGCCCGGACGTCGTCGTTGACATTATCGATTCATCCAATATCGAGCGCAATCTCTACCTTGCGACCCAGTTGATCGAGCTGAATGTGCCCCTCGTCCTGGCGTTCAACATGAGCGACATCGCCGAACAGAGAGGGCTGAGCTTCGACATCGAGCAATTGTCTAAGCTCCTCCAGGCGCCGATAGTCCACACCATAGGCAACAAAGCCAAAGGCAAGACGGAATTGCTTGAGGCCATTCGCCGAATCGTAGAGCAGCGAAGGCAGCGCCATCCCCATATCGTGCACTACGGAGAAGAGATCGAGGAGGAAATCGAAAGAATTGAGCCGCTCATAGCCGAACATGAGCCGGAGCTGGCAGAGAAATACGGCACGCGATGGCTGGCCTTGAAAATGATCGAGCAGGATAGCGATGTAGTCGAAAAAGTCCATAGCCGCGATGTGCGCCACGCCGCCGAGGTCAGTGCCGAGCATCTAAAGAAAATCTTCGGTGATGAGCCGGAGATAGTAATTGCCGACCGCCGCTACGGATTCATATCAGGCGCCTGCCAGGAGACTATCAAGAGCACCGTCGAATCGCGCCACAGTGCCAGCGATATGATAGATGCCATCGTAACAAATCGCATCCTCGGCCTGCCCATCTTCCTGCTATTGATGTATATCGTCTTCTTTCTCACGTTCAGAATCGGCAAATATCCGATGGGTTGGCTGGAAACTCTTTTCGGGTGGGCCGGCGCGACGATAACCGGATTCTGGCCCGCGGGCAGCGAAAGCGCAATCAAGTCGCTATTGGTGGATGGCGTGATAGGCGGCGTTGGCGGAGTAATCGTCTTCCTGCCGAACATACTGTTGCTCTTTGCGGCGATAGCCCTGCTCGAGGACTCCGGCTACATGGCCAGGGCCGCATTTATAATGGACCGCATAATGCACAAGATCGGTCTGCACGGTAAGAGCTTTATACCGATGCTCATCGGCTTCGGCTGTTCCGTCCCCGCAATTATGGCTACACGAATACTCGAGAATAGACGCAGCAGATTCACAACGATTATGGTGATACCGCTCTTCAGTTGCGGCGCACGCTTGACCATTTACATGCTCATCATACCGGCCTTTTTCGCGGATAACGTGCTTCTCAGGGCCGGCATCTTCACGATAAGGACGCAGGCCCTGATGCTCTGGCTGATATACCTGATAGGCATTGTCCTTGCGGTAGTCTGTGCGAAAGTCCTTCGGCTGACGTTGTTCAGAGGCGAGACGACGCCGTTTGTAATGGAGCTGCCGCCGTACCGAATGCCCACCGGCAAATCGATCTGCATCCACATGTGGCAAAGGGGCTGGATGTATCTCCGCAAGGCAGGCACGATAATCCTGGGCATATCGTTGATCCTCTGGCTGGCGATGAGCTTTCCCAAGCCGCCCGCAGAGTCGCTGCGAGACCTGGACGCCGGGCAGAGCCGGCAGGCGGCGCTGAAATACTCGGTCGTCGGGCGGGTGGGTTCGGCAATGGAGCCGGCGATCAAGCCGCTCGGATTCGATTGGAAGATAGGAACCGCATTGCTCGGGGCGATGGCCGCTAAGGAGGTATTCGTTTCCCAATTAGGCATTGTCTATGCCGTCGAGGATATGGAAAAAGGATCGCATAGTCTAAGAAGGCAGCTCCAGGCGGACTACTCGGCCTTGCAGGGCTTCTGCATAATGCTCTTCTGCCTGATTAGCGCGCCTTGCGTAGCGACGATAGCAATGACAAGGCAGGAAACAAACTCCTGGCCCTGGGCGATATTCCAGTTCGTGGCCCTTACCGCCCTGGCCTATGTGATAACTCTCGCAGTCTTCCAAATCGGCACCGCGATAATAGCATAAAAGAGTGAGAGAGATCTCATACCGCTTGAAATACGCGCACGGATCGCGTATTCTTACCACGGCAGAGGTCGGCAGGCCGCTGCATTGTCTATGTGCAAGGTATCGAAACCCGCCAGGACGGTCGAATATAGAGGTGCGAATATGAACGCGCAAAACATCACGAAAAATGCTAAGACTCCGAATTTTACTCGGCGGGAATTCTTGAGGGCAGGTTCGCTCGCCGTATCCGGCGTTGGCGTAGGATTCGGGGCGACGAGGTTGTTGGGGCTGGAAGGGGCCAAACCCATCGATATACCGAACATCGATCCGGGGTATATTGGCCCTCAATTCTTCGACAAACGTGAAGAAGAAGCCCTTTTGGAAGTCCTGGAATCGCGGTCGCCTTTTCGTTATTGGGGGCCGGGAACGCCGACAAAGGTGCTCCGCTTTGAAGAAGGCTTTGCACAATGTATGGGCGCGAA
>JAFGTU010000242.1 GCA_016933985.1 Sedimentisphaerales bacterium
AAGACGGTTTTTGAGGACTATCGCAAGTTCGTTAAGATCGTGCGCGAGAGGTTGCCGAGGACGGCGGTCATTTATATCGGGATCAAGCCGAGCGGGAGCCGATGGGCGTTGTGGCCGGTGATGGCGAAGGCCAATGCAATGATTCGGGATTTGTGCGATAAGGACGAGAAGCTGCTGTACTTCGATTCGGCCACGGCTTTACTTGGTGACGACGGCAAGCCGAATGATAAGCTCTTCCTGGATGACAAGCTGCACCTGAACAGGGAGGGGTATAAGATTTGGACGAGGCTGCTTCGGCCTGTTATCGAGGAGGCGCTAAAGGCGGTGTTGCGATGAAAGATGATAAGGGCCAATCCGAGAGCGTGGAGAGCAGGCATCTGCGAAGTTGCGAGGCGTCTTTAGACGAATGGAAGGGCGGGCCGGTTGTGGTGGTGATCTTCGGCGGGGCGGGCGATCTTGGCAAGCGGATGCTGCTGCCGACGCTTTTCACCCTTTACCGAGAAAAGAAGCTGGCGGCTGATTCATATATTCTGGGTGCCGGCAGGCGTGCCATGTCGGATGAGCAGTACAGGGGGCTGGTTCGTCAGTCGCTGGAGCGGTTTGGGGCGGAGGCGGTTGAGAGGGGGGAGATTGAGAGGTTTTGCCGGCGTGTGGCTTACCTTGAGGCGGATGTGCGGTCGGATGAGACATACACGCAGCTCTGTCGGCGAATCGCGCAGATTTCATCGCAGGGGCGAATAAAGGGGCTTATCCACTATTTGGCGGTGCCTCCGAGCCTTATAGAGCCGATCATCGAGGGATTGTTCGTGCGGGGACTTTGTACGGGGTCGCTTGAGCCGAAGGTTGTGGTCGAGAAGCCCTTCGGGAGCGATAAGGCCTCGGCTTCGAGGCTGAACGAGCTGATCCTGAAGCACTTCAAGGAGAGTCAGGTATATCGGATAGACCACTACTTAGGCAAGGAGACGGTCCAAAACATACTCTTCTTTCGGTTCGGGAACAGTATCTTCGAGCCTTTGTGGAACCGCCGGTATATAGATCACGTTCAGATTACGGTTGCCGAAGATATTGGTATTGAGGGTAGGGGAGAGTTTTACGATGCGGCGGGCGTTGTGCGTGACATTGTTCAGAATCATATCATGCAGTTGATGGGTTTTGTGGCGATGGAGCCGCCATCGGGATTCGAGGCGAATCTGGTTCGGGATGAGAAGGTTAAGGTGTTTCGGGCGATCAGGCCGATGAGCGATGAGTATATCGACGAGTTTATGGTGCGTGGGCAATACGGGGCGGGCATGGCCAGGGGCGAGGCGGTGTGCGGGTATCGAGAGGAGGAGAAGGTGACCTCGGACTCGAATACGCCGACCTTTTTTGCCGGTAGGTTCTACATCGACAACTGGCGGTGGGCGAACGTGCCTTTTTACGTTCGCACGGGCAAGCGTTTGTCGCGGCGGGTGACGGAGATTTGCGTTGTTTTCAAACAGCCTCCGTTGCGTTTGCTGGGCCGGACGTGCGATATCATCGAGCCGAACTGCCTGGTCTTGAGCATTCAGCCGAGTGAAGAGATGTCGCTGCAATTGAACGTTAAGAAACCCGGCGGGGGGAACGAACCTTACGCCATCAATATGAATTTCGACTATGCCAAATCCTTCGAGGTGAAGAGTCGGCCAGCTTACGAGCGGCTGCTGCTGGACTGCCTCAAGGGCGATTTGACGCTGTTTGCTCGGTCGGACGAGGTTGAAGCGATGTGGGATGTTGTCGATCCGGTTGTGAGCCGGTGGGAGAGCGCGCCGGCGAGAGATTTCCCGAATTATGATGCGGGCAGCGATGGGCCGAAAGAATCGGCCGCTTTGATGGACGCGGGCGGACGGAAATGGAGAAGAATCTGATACCATCTGAGCGTGTAAAATGAAGTGGCGACCCCCAGGATAAACCTGGGGGCTTTCGCTTTGCGTACGATACCGGCGTCTCGGTGACTATCAGTTTATTGATAGGACGGCGGCTGAGTATGGGGGCATTTTGTAGCTGACGGATGTTGCGCCTTTCTCCGCTTTTGCGGGGACGGGGTGTATCAGGTTGGGCTGGTCGATGGTGTTGCGGGCCCGGAGTGAATCGGAAGTGACGATCTGCATTTTGGCGTTGCGGATTTTGAAGGGGGGTCCGACGTTCAAGACGACATCGATTGCGTCGGGCGTCGGGTTGACGGCCTTGTAGTACAGTATCTTTCCATCTTTTGATTTTGTGGCGACGCAGTTGAGGGGGCCTGGGTCGCCGGTTAGTTCGAGGCGGAGGGGGGCGTAGTGCTCGTTCCAGAGCTTCATAACGACGTAGTTGGGGGCGGGGAAGCAGGTTCGGTTGTCGAAGTTTATAAAGGCGTTGTCCCATGCGGTGGCGGAGACGTGGCGGAGGAATAGCGCGGGGCCGGCCATAGCGAGGGTGTCGGAGGAACGCTCGAAGGCGTTTAGGATTCCGGCGCAATAGAGTCCGGTTCGCCAGTCGGTGCTCTGGGCGTTCCACTCGGAGACGTAGATTTTGAGGTTCGGATTCTTCGAGGATTTGATGATGCCGGCGAGGTCTTTGAAGAAAGCTTCATAGTTGCGCGGTCCGTCGGCGAAACGGTCGGGGTTTTCGTAATGGTGGATGCTGATGTAGTCCAGGACGTCGGCGCATTTTTCGATGACGGTGCGGTTGTAGGGCATGCCGTTGGCACCGTTTCTTCCCATGCCGCCGCTACCGCAGGCGAGCAGCTTGATGGAGGGATCGGCCTTCTTCATCAGCGGGGCGAGCCTGAGGACTTCTTCGGCGTATTGGGGGGCTGGTGTGTGCCAGGTCTCGTTGTCGATTTCCCAGAATTTGACGTTGTATGGTTTGGGCCGGCCGTTTTGGGCGCGGACCTTGCCCCATTTGGAGTCTGCCGGGCCGTTGCAGTATTCGATCCAGTCGAGGATGTCCCGGGTGTAGTCGTGGGTCTCCGCGTCGGTGTTCCAGGCCTTCGAGCCGATGTTGACCACGATTAGTGGTTCTGCTCCGACGGCCCGGCACATGGCGACGAATTCATCTGTTCCGAAGCTATAGACGTCGAGGTCGTCCCAGATTTCGCGTGGGTGCGGGAGGCGCTTGTGCTGCGGGCCTATGCCGTCCTTCCACTGGTAGGATGAGGCGAAGCAGCCTCCGGGCCAGCGGATTACGGGGGGCTTTAGGTCGGCGATTGCCTTTAGCAGGTCGGGTCGGAAGCCGCCGTTTTTGCGCCAGCTCTTAGGCATGAGGCTGACCTGGTCGATCCAGACCCGGCCATCGGCGTTTGCGGCGACGGTTATTGATGCGTTGTCGGATGACCATTTCGGCTTCAGGGAGAACCTATACTCCTTCCAGTCGGATGATGGCGGCTTGATTGCCTTCTCGGTTTGCCGCTGGTCGTCGCCGGTGAGACGGACGAACATTCCTTTGGGGGCATCACCTTTTAGCCACACGGAACCTTCGTAGGTCTCTCCGGCGCGGATGCAGAGTTCCTGCTGGGTCAGGCCGCCGCCTTGCGGGCCGGTGACAATTCTCTGAGAGACTCGTGCGTTGAGCGGGTCGGTGCGGTCGAGATAGATTTCGGCCGGTCCGTAAGGCTGCCAGAGCTTGGCGGTGTTGCGGCGGGCCAGATTGTCGGGCAGGCCTTCGTAAAGGATTTTGCCGTCGAGCGACTTGACTTTGAGATTTCTGAATTCGGCCTGTGTGGCCCATGTGCCTATCCCGACACAGCCGGTCAGGTGTGCATCCTGACCGTCGGTGAATTCGATTACCTTATCGTCGCCGAGCCAGATATTGAATTTGGGGCCCTCGCAACGGACTTTAATCTTGTACCATTTATTACTATCGATTTTTCCCTGGTTATATGGCCCGACGACTCCCCATCGGCCTCGGTCTTTGTTGCCTCGCTCGATTGCGTGCCTGGTGTTGCCCCAGCCACCGAGATTGCACCAGTAGAAGTCCTGCTCATTCTTGACGCGAAAGAGGATTAGAAAACCCTCCTGGCCGGCGGTTTTCGTGGCTTCGAGCGTGTATTCATAATCTTGCCAGTTCTCATCGCCGAAGGTCAGGCGGACGTTTGTGCCCATCGATTCCTGGGCGATTTGATCGCCGGCGACGGTCCATTGGCCGAGCTCGTTTTGCTCGAAGGAGCGATTCCAGATCAGCTCGCCCCAGAGTCCGCCGTTGACCGAATGGTAGATGTGTTCGAGGAATTGGCCGTAGATTTTGTTGTCAATTTCGGCGCCCACGGTTTCGGGGTCGATGGTTAGCGTAACGCTTTGGGCCGGAGACAGGGCCGCGAATACGCAAGCGAACAGCAGTGCGGGAAGGTATGCTATTTTCATTTTGATTTCCTTTATAGATGTCATGCTATTCTTTGTAGGCGGCAATTCCTACGGTATCCGTCGGGCCTGTGAAGCCGGGTCCGCCGGCGGCTACGTATCCGAGGCTTGCGCCGGATTTGTCCGGGGAGACCCAGAAGGCGTAGAGGCTTCCGTTCTGCAGATGGAAGCGGAATCGCACGGCCTGGCCGGCAAGCTTTGAGAGGTCTTCGGCGCCTTTCCACGTTACCTGCTGTAAGGTCGAGTCTGCGGTGACGGGTTCGCAGTTGTCGCGTGTGAATGGCTGAATTGGTTTGCCGCCTGCGTCGAGTACCTCGGCGGTCAACTTGCCTTTCGGTGCGTCAAGGTTGACGAAGAGATATTTGCCTTTGAAGGTCAGGGGGCGGGTGATGAGCGATGCGGGTTCGGCGGCGGCGTCCATTGATGCGAAGCCGTCACGGCGCATAGTTGCCAGACCTGTGAAGCAATTGCCGTCCCAGAATCGGTCGCCGAGGGCACGGCCGGAGACGTAGAAGTAGAGCTTGTCTTTGACGATCAGGCAGCATCCGCCTGCGCTCTGGACGTTGCCCCAGTTCCAGGCTCCTTCCGTTGGGTTAACGGTGAGGAAGCGGGTCCGGTCGGGGCGGTAGTAATGGAATCCATCCCGGCTGAATCCGACGAGCAGCTCGTTTCTTTTTTGTATTTTGAGTTCGGCGCAGACGTTGTTTGGCGGTCCCTGCCAGATAGCGAACAGCCCGACCATGAGGCTTTCGTAGCCGACGGCGTCGTGGTTGTATAGCTCAGGGTCAATGCTGC
>JAFGTU010000243.1 GCA_016933985.1 Sedimentisphaerales bacterium
CGTCGGCAAAATTGAGCTGACCGCCACCGCCCCGGCCTTAGACCCAGCCCAACTAACCATCGACGTCGCAAGATAGAATCGCTCAGTTTGAGTAATACGGGAATGTCGAGTTAAGGAGAATGAGAATGGGACGCATAAGTTTGCAGAATGCGATGACCCTCGTGGTGTTGACGGCGGTCTGCGCCTGGGGCGCAGCCGAGACGCCGGAGAAAAAGGCCGCCGTCAAGGAATCGGAACTCCCGACGGCCGTCAAGAACGCAATCAAAGAGGCCTTCCCCAATGGCGAAATCCTTGCCATCGAGAAGGAAATCCAGGGCGAGAATCCCGGCCAGTACGATGTTGAGATACGCTCGCAGGGCAAGGTCTATGAGGTCGAGATCTCGCCGGCAGGTACGGTTATCGAGGCTAAGCAGATCTCCGAATCCGCCGATGCCTCCGATGAGGCCGCGGCGAAGGGCGCCGACGACGAGATGAAATGGACGGACGAATTCCAGGTGGACCAGCGAAAATTCTCCGCGAAGGGGCGAAACAGGTTCTTCAGCCTCCAGCCTGGCCATCAGATTGTGCTCGAGAGCAAATCCGAGAAGGTGATAATCACGGTTTCGGATAAGACCAAGAAGATAGGCGGCGTTGTTACGCGCATTATCGAGGAGCGCGAATCCGAAGACGGCGAGCTGGTCGAGGTCTCGCGTAACTTCTTCGCAATCTGCAAGGCCACCAGCGACGTATTCTACTTCGGCGAGGAGGTGGACGACTACAAGGACGGCAAGATCGTCGGCCACGGCGGCGCTTGGCAAGCGGACAACAAAGACTCCAAGCCCGGCATTATCATGCCCGGCACCGCCCTGCTCGGCGCAAGGCACTACCAGGAGCTCGCCCCCAATGCGAAGGACCGGGCCGAGATAATCGCCGACAACGTAACAATGAAGACCCCGGCCGGAACCTTCAAAAACTGCATCCGAGTAAAGGAGACCTCCCCCTTAGAGCCGGGTACTATATCCTACAAAACCTACGCCCCCGGAATAGGCCTAATCCAGGATGAAGACCTCCTCCTAAAGAAGTACTCGAAAAAACGCTAATCATCCGCAAATTGACCATCCACGTTGCGGGATAGCACTCAATCGGCCGACTCCATAGAAGCCGCGAGTCCGATGCATGCAAAGACACCATTCTGTGACATAGCCTCTTGTCTCCTGCCAGTTCTTTGCCATGATACTGGAACCCTTTGAAGATGGACTATATGACCCCGAAAAACCGCCATTGGGATACGAGCCCGTGATGTTTTTCAAAAAATCTCTCACACCTGACTATTAAGAACTCTCGACGAGACAGTAAACCCGCATTTTGGCGCAGAAAATGGGGATTCCTAAGACGTTAGCCCAATACGATGAAACGAGTGACTCCCGTAACTGAGCCATTACTCCATTACCTTTCTTGACGATTTTCCGCTTGACAATCCCTCAGAACTCGTTTATACTGAGCATGCAATACGTGAAGGTTTAGTGGATCCGCATGTCGTCTGAGTGTGTGTCCAATCGTGTTGGTGAGTGTATCGGTGATGAATCTGGATCGAAGGAGAATGGTATGGTGCGAAAGATAACCCTCGGTTGCAGGGCCCCAATGTTAATCGTTTCTCTTCTTCTAGCCTGCAATGCAGTCGCGTCCCTGCAATATGAAATCATTGACCTCGGCACACTGGGCGGAAATGAAAGTGGGGCTTACGCGATTAATAACAACAATCAGATTGTTGGATACGCCTATTCCAATCAGGGTTGCCATGCAACACTGTTCGACCGCACCGGCGCAGGTAGCAATCTTCCTATCGGAGGAACATCCAGCACGGCGCTGAGTATAAATGACTTGGCCCAGATTGTCGGCTGGTCCGAAGGAGGTCGCGCTACCCTTTTCGATTCCAGCGGCGCCGCTAACAACATCTACCTTGACCCGACCGGCGCTTACGGCAACACCGCTGCCGCCTCTATCAACAATCTGGGAGACATCGTCGGTTGGTCGTTCGGTTGGCAAGCGATAAGTTTTGACCCGTCCGGCGCAGGCAACAATATAGTTCTTGACAATCTTCCCGGCGGTTCGGCTGCACGCCATATAAACAACTCAGGACAGATTGTCGGATATGACGGTAACAGGGCAGCCCTTTTTGTCTTTGGCCGAGGCATAACGGTGGTACATCTTGGCGGATTCCTTCCTGACTCATACAGTGAGGCCCGTTCTATAAACAACCTGGGCCAGATAGTCGGCGAGGCATCATACTGGGATTATACAATCCACGCCACGCTTTTCGATCCCACTGGTGCAGGAAACAACATCGACCTTGGCACCCTGGGTGTGCTTGGCGATAGTCGAGCGATGTCGATAAACAACCATGGCCAAATTGTGGGATATGCAGCCATTGAAGGCGACCCCTGGTTTCATGCCGTCTTGTTTGATCCCACCGGTGGACGCAACAACATCGATCTCAACACTCTTACGGACGGAGACGCCGACTGGGAACTCATAACAGCCGAGTGCATCAACGACCGGGGCTGGATAGTGGGTCAGGGCGTAAACCCCGACGGTGAGCTGCATGCCTATCTGCTCACTCCGGAGCCGGGCACTCTTGCAGTCATGCTCTTGGGTGCTATGCTCCTGCGAACCCATCGCCGCAACCGCCTCTGAAAAGATTGCGAAACCAGGAACAGCGGGGCCCTTGAAAACCCCCGCAAACCTGTCCTGTTCGCACTGAGCTTGTCGAAGTGACCATCGTCGAAGGGTCGAATGGATTCGTTGTGATTCTTCTGATTGACTCCCCGCCCCTTTTCCTCAAGAACCCATTTTCCAAATCTCCATAATCCCACAAGAACCTGGCATCGAGCATCGAGTTTGCATGATGGCCCAGAACCCCCAAGAACCTGATCCCCCGCTCCTCTGATATCTGCAGCCTCTTACCCTGATTTCCACATTCCCCCCCCACCGCCGAGAAATCCCGCTTCTCGCCCCTCAATTAGAAATATGAAGTTTGCAATCTGAGATAGCTCTCTATCCAAATCCGCATCAATCCGCGATCAACTCCTGATAACCGCACATCCTGATACCCAACTCCCGATACCCCAGATTCGCCCCCGTCCCCAAATCAGCAATTAACCATTCACCCACTCACCACCTTTCTTCACGCCCTTCGTGTCCTTCGTGGTGGATTTTCACTTGACATCCAACCTCATATATGATATAATACCTATCAAACTAATGGAAGACCATTGATATGTAACATGAAATAGCATAAACCATTACCCTAACAATAGTTGCAATGAAAACCCGCAAAGCCGATCAAACCATCCACCCTCTCCATCCGGCTGCATATCGCCAAGCCGCCTCCTGTCTTCCGTATTCTGTCTCCTGTATTCTGTCTCCCGTCTCCTGCCTTCTGCCTTCCGTATTCTTTCTTCTTCGTGCCTTCGTGCCTTCGTGGCCATACAACAATTATGCAAAACAAACCCAATTTCAAAATAGGCAAAATAGCCTTAATTCCTTGCCATAAAAAGCTTTATGCAGATTCTCCGCCCCGCCCCACTCAAAAAAACAAACCCAATCAAAGCCAATTTGCATGCCGAACGCACAGCAAATGCGCGGACTTACGGATTCTTCAGCCGATAGTCGTACATTCCATATCCGACTTCCCTGCACGCTTCGACAATCTCGGGATACGGCCTGTCGCATATATCCACAAAGCCAATCTGGTAGTTCTCGCCATCGCCCCTGCCGGTCGTCGCCTGGTCCTTGTACTGGAACCAGTGCGTCCCGACTATGTACGGATTTTGAAGGGCCCCCTGGACGTAGCTCTTGTACTTATCGGCCCGGTCCTGCTGGTTCATAGTCTTCCTCAAGCCGGTGTGGAACATTCCCCTGTCGAGGGCGCCGAAGTGGAATTCGCCTATGATAATTGGCATATCGATATTCTCCGGCAGCCCTTGATCGGCAACGCTGTAGCTGTAGCGATTATAGCTCACCACATCGCAGAATTTCGTCGCAGCCAGCGCGGCCCTGTCGTTGACCCACGCGAATCGGCAGCCCAGGTAGAGCTTGTTCGGCGCGGCCTTTTTCAACTCATCGCGTATCGTCTTGAAATAGGTCTCGGCGGTCTTCGTATAGAAGGCGGCCAGGTCGGCGCGGGCCTTGTCCTTATCGGGCGGCTCGACCGAATTCAAGAGGTCCTGCCAGTTTGCGTGGCTGGTCGCCCAGGCGGCGTTGAGCTTCTCGATGGTCCTGTACTTGGCCTTGAGGTCTTCGATGAAGACGTTCTTGGCGGGCTGCTCGGCCGGCGACGTCAAGGCCGCTACCGCCAGCGAAAGCTCGTCGCCCCAGGCAATCTCATTGTGGACGAAGTAGCCGATGCACCACGGGTCGTCGGCGGTCCTATCCTTTTCAGTGGCAATCCGCTCGGCAAGCGCGGCCCTGAAACCAGGGTCGAATACGTCGTAGAACTTGCCCCAGTAGCCTTCCGAGCCTTCGAGCTTCCTGGAATTGGAGTTGATAGTGCAGACGTAAGGGATTTTTCGCATCAGGTATATGCTGCTGTCGGACCAGTTGGCGATTGTGTTCATGCCCCAGCTTTTCAGCCGGCGGTGCGTGATCTCGGCAAAATCTTCCCGCCAGGTCTTGCCGTACTTGAGCAGCAGGTTGGCCTGGCTGAAATCGTAGGTCTTGTAAGGCGAATGATCCTTGTAATAGCCGTGCGGGGCCCAGCCGCCGGTCCCGTAGAACCTCGCAAACGGCGAATTAGCCGGGGGCAGCTTGGCGAAATAGCCGGTGCGGTCGCTGATGGGCGTAGCGTTGCCGCTGCCGACGCAGTCGATGCCGTGCGACCAGAAGAGCCTGCCTTCCGGGTCTATGAGCCACCACTTGCCGTTGAACTTCTCGACCCTGAAAGAACCTGTGGCCTCGAGCTTGGGGCCCGCGGTCCAGCCGCCGTACTGGTCGCGGTCGGAAGGGCCGGGATTGGCGGCCAAATCTTCCTCTTCGGTCTTTCGGCTGTCAACAAGCTCTGTCAGAGAGTGCGTCTTGCCGGACCAGTCCCTGTGAATAAACTGCCCGAACTCGTCGATGAACGGAATGAAGGTCTTCGCATCGATAACCTGCACACTGCCCCCCGCCCGGATATTGTCGATCTCAAAGACGTGATCCGTCGTGGGCTTCGTAACAAAGAGCAGCAACTGGGTAACATTGGCGGGATCGACCTTCCGCTCGTGCGTCGGGTAGCCGCGCATGCCAAGCAATTCCAACGGCGCGGAGAGCTGCACCTCCCCGGGGACCAAACGCACCATAAACGATGCGGATTGCTTCGGGGCAACGGTAGTGCTGTCGGTCACACAGTTCTTGGAGCCGTCGGCGCCGGGGTTGTCGATTCGGCAGCTCAGCGTGATGGAACTATCGCCGAGGTTATTTACGTCGAGAGATACGTACTCATATTGGGAGAGGTCCCATTTGCCGCCGGGGGCCTTGAGCGTAACGCCCGGCCACCGCTCGGCCCGGCCCGTCTCGATTCGCAGAGTCCCATCTCCGGTCAGGCTCGCCTTCGAGTCAGTCGTCACGACAGACCCGACGTCAAAGCCGGCAGAAAAATCAAACAGGGTGGTAGGCTCTGCAGCCCGGACGATGCCGGAAGTTGCTGCAAAAACCATAGAACCAATCACAATAACGGCAAACAGATTTGTCTTCATTGCCTGTCCTTTCAAAGAACATACGCAAATGCATTTTACCAGTCTCGAACTCTACCAGATAGCCTTGACAGGCTTACCCTGGCCGAGTATAGTATAAACGATAGCAACGAGACTTTCACCGTCGAAGATCCGCCTTAGGCGGAACGACCTCGGCAACAGGGACATGGCAAACATGCGAGACGGAAGTAATGTGAACTACGTAATCAAGGCCAATACCAACAGATACTCGCAGATCGGCGGGAGCAGCAGGGACGACGAACCCTATCTGCCCCAGGAGATCAAAAAAAGGGCCGCACACTTAATTTCCCCCCTACTTGTAGGAGAAATGGCAAATGGCACTTTGGATAAACCGTGCAGGATCACATGGTGAGTTTGAGAAGCGGTTCTTAGAAGACAGGCGGATATACCTGACATGGGAGGGGCTGAAACATGACCTGAGCACACGCGTAACAAAGGATGCGTTGCGTAAATTGTTGCACGACATGTATAACTACTCTGAGGGGGCAATGAGAAACTACTCTGCCCAAATATGGGGATTTTGCCAGAAAATGAAGGTGGGTGATTGGGTGGTACTACCGAGCGCCATTAAGTCGGCAATTCATATTGCAGAGATTACCGGTGACTATACTTTTGAAGACGCGGCAGAAGACCCGTATTATCACTATCGGACAGTGAAGTGGATTGCCACGGATATACCCCGCTCGAACTTTGACCAAGACTTACTATATTCGTTCGGTGCGGCTATGACCATCTGCCAAGTCCAAAGAAACGACGCCGAAAAGCGGGTGCGTGCAATGGCCAAGTCGGACTGGAAATCAACTGGACGAAAGCATATTTCGTTAACAACTACCAAGGGTGAAATAACTGAACCCGGAGAAGGAGCCGTCGATCTGGAGGAAATAGCCCGGGACCAGATCGCGAAACTAATCATAGCGAAGTTCAAAGGTCACGGAATGGCTCGATTGGTCAACAGCATTCTCAAAGCTCAAGGCTATACGACATATATAAGCGCTGAAGGACCGGACAAGGGTATTGACATTTTGGCTGCCCAGGGACCGCTTGGATTCGGAGAACCAAGAATATGCGTGCAGGTTAAGTCCAGCGACAGTCCGCTTGACAGGCCAACGCTGGACCAGTTGATAGGTACGATGCAGAATGTTCAGGCCAAGCAGGGGCTTCTTGTGTCTTGGGGCGGCTTCAAATCATCAATTGACAAGGAAGAGGCAAACCAGTTCTTCAGGGTAAGGCTGTGGGACCAGAAGGATTTGATTGAACAGCTTCTCAAGCACTATGACAAACTCGATGCAGATATCAGGGCGGACCTTGCCTTAAAGGAGATATGGACGGTAGCTACTCTTGAAAGTGAAAGCGGTTGATAGTCCAAAGGGGAGAATTAAAAGTGTGGGGTGCATTTTTCCTGGCCACCTATGAAGAGCTCGTAGTCAAGTGATACTTTTCCTGTGGCCCTGTTTTTTTTGCTTCGAGGGCATCCTATGCTTCGCAGC
>JAFGTU010000244.1 GCA_016933985.1 Sedimentisphaerales bacterium
ACGATTGACGAGGGGTTCGGGATAATTGCGTCTTTCCCCGAACTGAAGGATACGCCCATCGTAATCGGCGAATCCGACCCGGAGGGCTGCGCGGCCTGCCAGGGCGAGCAGTTGGGCTATCGCAACGGGACGATGTATTCGAGCTACACGGCCGCCAGCTTCGCACGCAAGCACGACCTGGCCGACAAGCACGGCGTCAATTTCGCCGGCGCCCTGACCTGGGCGTTCGAGTTCGAGGATCAGCCCTATTTCGCGGGCTTTCGCTCGCTCGCCACCAACGGCATCGATAAGCCCGTCCTCAACACCTTTCGGATGTTCAGCAAGATGAGTGGCAAGCGGCTCGCCGTCGAAAGCGACGGGGCAGTGGACCTGCCGACTATGATGAAAGAGGGCGTCCGCGGCAAGCCGGACGTAACTGCCTTGGCAAGCCTCGACGAAGACAGGCTTTGCATAATGGCATGGCACTACCACGACGACGATCTCCCCGGCCCCGCCGCAAACGTCGAAATCTCAATAGAAGGCCTGCCCGCCAATTTCGCCAAAGCGACCCTGCACCACTACCGCATCGACGAAAGCCACAGCAACGCCTACACAGCCTGGCAAAAAATGGGCAAACCCCAAATCCCAACACCCGACCAATATGCCCAATTAGAAAAAGCCGCCCAGCTCGCCCTCCTAACACCCCCAAAACAAATAACCGCCAACCACAACAAAACAACCCTAAAACTCGAATTGCCCCGCCAGGCTGTATCGTTATTAGTGATGGAGCAAGAAACAGAACATGTGACCAGATTGATTTCGAGGATGTCAGGGAGGCATTGCGATGCCAGACAGATCAGATAGCTTTGAACCATGTGTTGTGTTCACACCATTACCTGGGCTGAGCATAAAAGGCAATATCTCACAGGATGCCATGGCTCCACTATTGAAAGATGGACTAACTTTCACAAACCTGGATCCGACACTCAGGCGGAGTCTATTAGAAGTCGCCAAATCAGCGGAGGCCTCAGATGATGTGCTAAGTCTCATCCTGGAATCGGAGCTCATATTTTGGGCTTCCGTACCAAGACCATTACCCTCAGAGCTTGCAAAATGGCCAATTGGCGGGCGGGCCTCACTTTATTCATACGTCGCCCAAAAGATCTTCGACCGAATCTACAATGTCCTCATGATCTTCAGCGCACCGGCTTCCCGACTGGGAAATTGCTGCTGGTTTTTCGCCAAGGGTACCTATGACCAGATCGATGGTGAGAGTATCGGAATTGTATGGCCAGCGTGGGTAAACGATCCACCTCGTTGCTATATCGGGATTACCTCTGAGTCGACAATCAAGCTTCGGGCTCCTAAGCTGACGATTAACTTCGACGCACTAACTCTGCTGTGGCCAATGCTTGGACCTCTTCTGCTAATCGACAAGCTAAATTCGGTATTCAAAGACCCGGCCAAACAGCGAGGGTATCATAAGGCGGCCGAAGATTACGCAAAGCGCAAAGCAGAAAAGTTCGCAAAAATACGTGCAGACGAGACGGGAACACCAACGGAGAGCCGGGTTGAGGGGGATTTCTACGATAAGTGGTGGGAAGAGGGTTATGCACGGGCTTGTGCCATGCAACTGCAAGACCTAGATATCAATCTGCAAGAGAGATCAAAGGGGGGAAGACTCATTTGTGCAATGCAGTTCTTCTGGGACGCTCCCACATTACCGTTTCCATATCGCTTTCTTGCAGCCATAACGTGTCTTGAATCGATCTTCAGCAATGAACATAAATCAGTGACATTTCAGATTGCTGCAAGGACAGCTTCGTTTCTTGAACCTAACGACGCATCGAAACGTGCCGAAGTATACAATACTGTCGTTTCGTTATATAATCTTAGGTCAAAGATTGTCCACGGCCGGACATTCAACATCCTAAAGAAAGTTGATCCGATAATGGAAGCCGAGGTCTTGGTACGATTTGTTCTCATGAGACTCATAGCCGATGATAGTATTCTGCAACTCATCCTTGGCAAAGATCGTAAACCCTATGAGGACTATTTGTCCAGATTAGCTCCCGTCGAAACCGACGCGGGTGAGTCAGAACGCGAGCCATAGAATGAAGTATTTTGCCTACGGTTCAAACATGCTGACGAACTGGCTGCGAGAGCGCGTGCCTTCCTGTAAATTCGTTACTCTGGGCGTATTGAAGTCCCACAAGCTCAGGTTTCATAAGAAGAGCAAAAAAGATGAATCGGGCAAGTGCAACGCTTTCTACACGGGGCTCCAGCAAGACGAAGTACTGGGTGTTGTTTTTGAGATAGACTCCGAGGAGAAGTCAGACCTGGACAAGGCCGAGCGAGGATATGAGGCGAAATACGTCAAGGTGCATTGTGGCGATATTACTATTGAAGCGCTCACATACATCGCTGCTGCTTCAGTCATAGACGATTCGCTTATTCCCTACACTTGGTATAAGGATCTCGTCCTTGACGGTGCAAATGAGCATAATCTGCCCAGGGCATATATCGAACAGATTGAGAGAATCCCTGCAAAGGCCGACTCGGATAAATCAAGAGATCAGAAGAATCGCCGGATAATCGGTCTTCCCCGGGATTACACTAAAGACTGATTCACCAAAGAAAGGCCCGTGGATCCGCTCTTGCTCACTCTTTCAGTTCTGTTAGGTCTGGTTCTATCTTTTGGTTTGCTGCGATCAGGTCGTCCCACATAACTTTGGCGTTCTTTTTGCCTGCCTCTCTGCCTAAGATGGTTGTAAGGGTGCTGTTGACGGCGGATTTGGCTGTTGGGTTCTCGTATTGGCCTTCGGTGATGTTTTTGTGGAATAGGTCGAGGTTTCTTTGGATTCCTTCGTTGTAGAGGCCGGTTATCTCGCCGCCCTTGTATCCACCTTTGTTGCCGCGGATGCCTGCGTTGCCCTCGTAGTTGATTTCGGCGTATCCATCCTGTCCGTAGGCGGTGCAACTGCACGTGAAGCCGTGAGTGTTGCGGACGTGCTCGCCGCGGTGGTTTAGGATAAGGCCGTCGGCGAACTGGTACGTAATCGAATAGACGTCGTTGGTGTCGCCGTGCGAATCGGGCGCAATCTTCGCCGCGCTGCCCATTGCGCTTGTAGGCCGAGCGCCGGCCAGCCACAGGGCCGCATCGACGGCGTGAATCCCCGCATTGACCAGCATCCCGCCGCCGATGTCGATATCGTTGACCCAGATCAGCCCCCGCAGGCGGCTCTCGATGGTCGCCGTCTTGGGCGGGTCGGCGAAGGCCTCGTCGCAATAGATTGAGCTAAGCAGGCCTATCTTGCCTATCAGGCCGTCCTTGCAGCGTTTCGCCGTCTCGATATTGAAAGGATGCGTCGGCACCTGGAAATCGACTAAGAAAACTCTGCTTTTCGCCGTGGCCTTCCTGCCTGATTCGGCAATAGACTGGCAGCCCGGCACATCGACGGCGACGGGCTTGGCCATATACACATGGCAGCCCACATCCACGGCAGCAGCCGCGTGTTCGGGGAAGAAGCAGGGCGGAGTCTCCAAGAACACCGCATCGACCTTGCTGGCAATCAGCCGCTTGTAGCCGAGCAAGCCCGAAAACCGCCTGTCTTCGGCGACGCCGTAGCTCTCGCCGGCTGAAGCAGAGACCTGCGGAAAGTAGTCCGCAACTGAAGTTATCTGGTAGCCGGCGTGGTCCTTGAGCATCCCGGCTATCAGCCTGCCCCTTCCGCCGAGGCCGACGCAGCCGACCTCAATCCTCGAATTGGCCTCGGTCCCGCGAACCTGAGCCGGCTCGACAATAGTGAA
>JAFGTU010000245.1 GCA_016933985.1 Sedimentisphaerales bacterium
CAATTTCGCAGCCCCGCTGTTTCACGAGATTATCCGTGCGTTTAAGGCGGGCGACATGGCGGCCGCCCAGGCCGGTCAGAGGCGGGCCAGGGAGCTTGTTGCAGCCCTCATAGATTTCGGAGCCATCCCGGCTATCAAGGCTGCGATGAAGGCCATCGGCATCGACTGCGGACCCTGCCGATTGCCCCTGCGAACCCTTTCGGATAAGGAATATGAGCAGTTTTACGCCCGGCTGGAGAAAATAGGCTTTTTCACATACTGCTCTAAAGTCAACTCGTAATCCATTCAATGACGAATAGTCAGCAAACCTTCGGCAGCAGGGCGGTTCGGCATCTTGGCCTGGTCGCTATTGTTCTATCGGCCTGCTCGCATCTCGCCTTCGGCGAGGCAACGGGTGATGCGAACGCCGAGCGCCTCTACGAGTGGCGGTCCTTGCCCGACTTGCCCGAGCCGATAGGCCTGGCGGGGCCCTTTGCGGGAATCAGCAACGATGCTCTTATTGTCGCCGGAGGAGCGCATTTTCCCGTCCCGCTTTTTGAAGGAGGAGCAAAGGTCTGGGTGGACGAAGTCTATGTCCTTCGAAAAGATGCCAACGATGCGTATCTCTGGCATACCGGATACAAGCTGGACAAGCCTTTGGCCTACGGCTCTTCCATCACGACGGATCGAGGTTTGATTTGCATAGGCGGCTGCGATGCGAATGAATTCTATGCCGACGTTTTTTTGCTGACCTGGGCCGGCGGCAAGATCGAGCGGCATCCGCTGCCGCCGCTGCCGAAGCCCTGCGCATTTAGCGCTGCGGCGAAGCTGGGCGATACTATTTACCTCGCCGGCGGCCAGGAGTCGGCCTCGGCTACGACGGCGATGAAGACCTT
Organism: Sedimentisphaerales bacterium; assembly: GCA_016933985.1. Classification (GTDB taxonomy): domain Bacteria; phylum Planctomycetota; class Phycisphaerae; order Sedimentisphaerales; family Anaerobacaceae; genus JAFGCD01. Next base: position 876 of record JAFGTU010000245.1, read on the forward strand.
CTGGTCGCTCGACCTATCCGACCAGCAGGCCGAATGGCGGCAGCTCGATCCCTGGCCCGGCCCGGGCAGGATTTTGCCCGTCGCCGCTGCGCACGATGGTTGTTTCTATCTGTTCAGCGGATGCGAGCTTTTGCCCGGCGAGGACGGCAAGGCGACCCGTCGATACCTTGTGGACGCCTATCGATTCAGCCCCAACGAAGGCTGGCGACGAATCGCTGACTTGCCGGCGGCGACAGCGGCGGCCCCGAGTCCGGCGCCTGATTACGGACAGTCGCACCTGCTGGTCTTCGGCGGTGACGACGGAATGAGCAGCAATCGCGTCTGGGAGTTGAAGGATAAACATCCGGGTTTCAGCAAAGACATACTCGCCTACCACACCATCACGGACACCTGGGCGAAGATGGGGGCGCTTCCCGCCGGCCATGTCACCACCGTTGCCGTGACGTGGGGCGATTCAATCGTCATTCCGAGCGGAGAGGTTCGCCCCGGGATCAGGACGCCGGCTGTTCTCGAAGGCGTCCCGGTGCGACATAAAGCAAGCTTCGGCCTGATCAACTATTCCGTCCTGACCCTTTATTTGCTGATTCTCGTCGGCATGGGCTTGTACTTCTCCCGGCGCGAGGAGACTACGGAAAACTTCTTCTTGGCCGGACGGCGAATACCCTGGTGGGCTGCCGGCGTCAGCATCTTCGGCACGCAGCTCAGCGCAATTACCTTCATGGCCATCCCCGCCAAGACCTACGCCACGGATTGGGTGTACTTCCTGGTCAACGTGTGTATCGTTCTGATATCGCCGGTGGTGGTTTTTGTTTACCTTCCCTTTTATCGCAGGCTTAATGTCACGACGGCATACGAGTACCTGGAGCGGCGATTTAATCTCGCCGTGCGATTATTCGGCAGCGCGGCCTATATCCTGCTGCAGTTGGGCCGAATGGCCATCGTTATATTCCTGCCGGCAATCGCCTTATCAACGGTGACGGGCATCGGCATCTACTCGTGCATTCTGTTGATGGGCCTTATCTGCACGTTCTATACGGTTCTCGGCGGGATAGAGGCGGTAATCTGGTCGGATGTGCTGCAGGTGGCCGTTCTACTGGGCGGCGCGACGCTGAGTCTGGTCATAATCGCCTTCAAGGTCGAAAACGGATTGGCCGGGATCATCTCGACTGCCGCGGCCAACGGCAAGTTCCATATCGCCAACCTGACGTGGGACTGGACGACGACGGCCCTCTGGGTGGTTGTCGTGGGCAACCTCTTGGCTCAGCTTGTGCCCTATACGGCCGATCAGACGGTGGTCCAGCGATACCTCACAACGAGCGACCAGAAGCAAGCGGCCAAATCGATCTGGACCAATGCGGCCCTGACCATCCCGAGCTCGCTGGTCTTCTTCGCTCTGGGGACCGCGCTCTTCGTGTTCTACAAGGCCCATCCCGGCTCGCTCGAGCCGTCTTTGGATACCGACGCGATTCTCCCGTTATTTATCGTCCAGCAGCTCCCGGCCGGTGTGTGCGGCCTGCTCATTGCAGGCGTCTTCGCCGCGGCGATGTCGAGCCTCGATAGCTCAATGAACTCCGTGGCGACGGCTATAGTCACCGACTTCTACCGAAGGCTCAAGCCTGGTTCGTCGGACACGATGCGCCTTGCCCTGGCCCGCTGGCTGACCGCGGCCCTCGGTGCGACGGCGACCGCAGCCGGCCTGCTAATGGCCACCTGCGAAATCAAATCGCTCTGGGACCTGTTCCTGAAGGTCCTCGGCCTCTTCGGCGGAAGCCTGGCCGGCCTCTTCGCTCTGGGCATCTTCACCCGCCGGGCGCATGGATGGGGCGCATTGCTCGGAGCGCTGACCAGCGCGCTGGTATTATTCGTCGTCGTGTGGTTCACACGGATTCACTTCTTCCTCTACAGCGGGATAGGTATCGCCGTCTGCTTCGCCGTGGGCTACCTCGCCTCCCTCCTAATCCCCGCAAACCCCAAAAACACACAGGGCCTGACAATCTACCATCAGTGAGAAGCGTTCAAGTTTGCAGCCTCTATACCGAACAAGGGCTTCATCTTTGCACCCCGAAAAGAGTAAAAGGGCAAAAGAGCAACGTGCTAAAAGTCCAGGACAGCCCGAAAACCGATGTTGAGGAAGTGATAGACCGCCCAGTCGTAGCCCCGAAATGCAATCCGACAGTCGACGGCATACGTGTTCCAAGCGCCGCCGCGAAAAACACGCCACATTAACGGACCAGGTGGCCCCGCCGGATTCACGTCAGGATTTGGCCTACCAGTATAGTAGTTTCGTTCATACCAGTCGTTGCACCACTCCCAGACATTGCCTACCATATCGTAAAGACCATATTTATTTGACCCGCTTGCGGTCTGGTAACTCGTATCAATGCTGGACCAGTTATACTCCGCCTTATACTTCATTGTCCCATCGAAAAATCCCACTGGCGATGTAAAAGGCTTACCGTATGGGCAGGCAATTCACCCGACCAACCCTCGCTGAAGCTATCTCCCATCTCGAATGTGCCGCCGGGGATGAAGACCATATCTTCCGGGGCAGAAACGTAACGCCATACGATTTCAAGGGGGTCAATCGGGATAGAGCGGTCAACTGTAAAGGTGCAGGTATCCATACTGGCGGCGGGTTCGCCGGGGGCGATTTCGGCGTCGCCGAAGGTTACGTGCGGGTCTATTATCGTCATATTATCCGGCCAGGCCGTCATTACGAGCCGGGCGTTGTTAAGAGTGGCTGCCGAGAGATTTGTCAGAATCACCTGGCACTCATATTGGAAGATAGTCCTCTCGACCCGCTGCTTGCTGATTACTACGAGCTCAACTGCGAACAGATTAGGCTCATTAGGATCATCTGTTTGCATTTGAAGCCGGCTTAAAAACGCAGGGGGCTCCGGATCGAATTCGAGCCACTGCCCGGCCAGGCTGTGGAGGTCGAGCAAACTGCCCTGCCCAGCGGCGAGCTGGAAATCGAGAAAGTTGACGAGACAGTCGCCGTTCAGGTCGGCCGACGGACAGGCTGCGAAGGACAAGGCCGCCGAGGATAGAAGCACGGTTAAAATGAAAATACCGTTTCGCACAATAATGCCGCCTGAAATTGTTCGAGAGTCTCCAAAGCTGCCTTTATTATAACGGGCTATCCGGCTGAAAGTCAAGCGGAAAATCCTCAAATTTCAGGATTTCGCATGAGGTTCGTTGGGGGATGCACCCGGCAAGGCGGGCCGGGCATGGACGAGGTCTTATTTGCAGGGTAGAGAATCGACCTTATAGACATGTATCGTCGGTAATCATAGGCGGGGAGCTGTTGGCTCTGCTTAGTGATCGTCGTCCGGCACGCCGAGGATGTCACGCAGCTCGCGCGGATGCACGCCGGCGCCGGCGGCGATTTCCCGCATAGTCATATCGCCTCGAGCAGCGAAGCCTTCGTCGTAAAGTCGCGCTATTGCCCGATCCAGCTCTATCCCTTCGGCGCGGCAGAACTCGCCAAGTGTCATCTGCCCCATACCACGCAGGCTGGCATTTGCGCCTTGGCCGCGGCCTCTCAGTGCCGCATCCGCACCTTCCGTTTTCAAAGAATTGCCTGTGCCTGGTTCTGCTTGACCTTCGACACTGCCGGACTCTCCCTCAATGTAGCCGGAGCCGTCCACGCTCGAATTGCGTCCGCCTCCGCCTCCTCGCCGACCATGTCCGCCCTGCCCGGCGTCCTCGAGGTGCTTGTACGTATCGTGCCAGGCTACCAGCGATGAGAACGGCCATACACTGCGGACAGTCCCCACATATACCGCCAGACATATCACCAGCGCAACAATCCATTCGGTTCGCAGGCTAATACCTTTGCCGACCTTGCTCTTGAAGTAATTCTTTATCGCAGTCCAGTTGAGGTAGATATGACACCCGGCGGCGATTACAAATACCGCACAAAACCAGACATGAACGGCCGCCAACAGGTCTTTGCTGTGCCCCAAAACGGACCAGGAGCTGTCGCGGGCAACCCGGCAAGATGGGGCGAAAAACAGGGCAAACCCCGTAAGCGCCATCAGCACGAAGGAAAAACCCGTCAGCAACGATACGAACCTGCGTTTGTCGAATGAATTCTTTGCTTCTTTTCCCATTTTTCGCGTCTCCGAAACAGAAGGCGTTTCCCAAACGTTTTTACAGCCCACTCATCGGGCGGATTTCAGAGCCATCGCTCAGTGCATTGAACACAGGCCGACAACACCGCCCGCGGCGGCTCCAATAGTCTATATCAAGTTGCAGCACTCTGTCAAGGCCAAACCGTGGGCGCGGCCGGAAGACATCCAAATCCAAATAAACCCAACCACGCCGAGCCGCAATACAATACGAGATACGCCCGGCAACCCCCGGATTTGAGCCGAAATCTTGATTTTCCTTGCTTTTGCCGGTGTGAATTTATACAATTGGCATTAAGGTAAATATTAGCCCTCGTACCCGCCAAAGGCTTGCCGTGAGCGAAGCCGAATCGGCGGGGAAAGGAGGATGTTGATGTCGGTAGGAAGAATACAAAGCTGCTGTTTGGCCGCATTGATATTGTCTCTAACGGTCGGTTCAGCCGCATTTGCCGCGGAGACGGCCTTCATAGACACTGACGACCCGACCGGCGCGCCGGGTATTCTACGACTCCCCCCCGGACATACATATCGATTCAATGTGGATCCGGCCCAAAGCCAAATCGTCGTCACCGCCGAGGTGATGGGCCGGGACGACAGCGACGTCTCGCCCGTGGCCGGCTGGCTCGATGTCACTCTTGCCCCGGGTCAAGCACCCTTCTCCACAATACATGTCACGGATTTGGATCTGCAGTTGGCCGAACAAATTGACCTGAGCTACGGATTGCTCGGCTCCGCGACCGGGACGGGGATAGGCGTCGATATGAACGAGCCCGGGTCGGCTGCCGCCGTCGAGACCGACGACAGCTTTATTCAAATGAACAACTACTTGGCCGCACGCGGACTCTTCGAATACAGCTTCATCCTCATCGGCTCCGGTAGCGTGGACCTTGCCACAATGGACCCCGTCGCAAGCGACCTGGCAGGCCTTGTTTGGCAGGACTGGACCACCATCACCGTCCAAATGAATATAGATATCGAATACCCTCTCGAAGTGGACGGCAGCGCCGTCGGCACCGCGTGGATACAGGGGACAATCATCGCCACCGCAGAAGTATTCTGGGCCGTGGCCGACCTTTACAGTGACGGCTTAGTAAACTTCCGGGATTTCGCCGTCTTCGCCGCCGCCTGGGACACATCGCTCGGCCAGCCCAATTACAACGCCGATTGCGATCTCTTCGACCCGCCCGGAGGCGTAATCAACGCAATGGATCTGGCCGTCGTCGCGGACCACTGGCTCGCAGCCGTTGAATGACCGGTATTTGTCCTTGCAATTTTACCACGACTCTGATGTTATAACACAGTGGAATGACGCCGTGTTCGTTGTCAAGGCGTCGAACGGTAATGTCCGGACAGGTTGGAATCTGGAGGTAACAAAGATGGCTGGCAGACTGACACGCCGCGAATTCATTCACGATAGCGCAATCGCCGTAACGGCCGCCGGCGCCGCGTTGAGCATAGCCGACCGTGTCGATTCTGCTGAGAGTAAGAAGATCGACACTAAGAAAATTCTCAACTACAACGGCGATATGGAATACCGCCGATGCGGGCGGACGGACATGGTCGTCTCCGCCGTGACCCTCGGAGGCCACTGGAAACGCGTGGTCAACGTCATCGGCGGGGACGAGCCCCAAGGCTGGATGACAGAGAAGATCGACCGAGAAGACTTCCAGAAGAATCGCTACGACGTCGTCACCCAGTGCATCAAACGCGGCATTAACTACGTCGATGCATGCTGCCGCGAGGAAATCCTCGCGTATGCCAAGGCCCTCAAAGGCCGCCGCGACAAGATGTACTTCGGCTACTCCTGGCATATATGGGAGAGCCGGTTCGATGAGTGGAGGCCGGCAAAGAAGCTCCAGGAAGGGCTTGACAAGGGCATGAAAGAGGCGGGCCTGGAATATATCGACCTCTGGCGGATAAGCCTGTTGACCGAGTCCAGCCAGCATACCGACGCGGAGGTCGAAGAGGCCGTCAAAGCCCTTGATTGGGCCAAGAAGACCGGGCGGGCACGCTATATCGGCTTCTCTTCGCACGACCGGCCCCACCTCAAAAAGATAATCGAGAAATATCCCGAGCAGATGGAGGTCATCCTGACGCCCTATACTGCCAAGACCAAGGTCGTAACCGACGAATCCGGCCTGTGGGCTACGCTCAAGAAATACAACGTCGGCTGGTTCGGCATCAAGCCCTTCGCAAGCAATACGGTCTTCAAGGGCGACAGCACGCCCGACAGTCCGTACTTCGAGGAGGATAACAAAATCGCCCGGCTGGCCATTCGCTACATCCTCTGCAATGAGGCAATAACCGCGCCCATGGCCGGACTAATAACAAAACAACAGGTGGACAACGTCGCCCTGGCCGTTAAGGAACGCCGCCAGTTGGACGTCGCGGAGAAGGCCCAGCTCGACGAGGCAATGGACAGGGCATGGGCGAACCTGCCTCCGAAATATCAGTGGCTGAAGAATTGGGAATATGTCTAATGAAAGCGGCTCGAATCGAAACAATGAACCGATATATCTTCATACTCATGGCCCTGGTCGCCGCTATCGGCGGAGTTGCGCTGATAGGCTGCGGCGGCGACAATAGCGAGGACGACACAGCCGCCTTGGTTGTCGATACGGATTCCCCCTTGTTGTTGGCCGAGCCTTCCGAGAATGGCGAAGCATCCGGCCCGCCCGCCACGAAGGCCGCCGTCGAAAACGCCGCCTGTTTTGTCTGCCATGCCAACTACGTCGAAGAGAAGCTCGCAGCCGGCCACGCCGCGATAAATGTCGGGTGCACGAAATGTCACGGCCAGTCGCACCCCCACCGCAACGATGAGAACCACACCACTCCGCCGGACCGAATGTTCGCCATCGAGGCGGTCGTCCCGCTGTGCCAGGAGTGCCATAAGTCTGCGAAAATCGATCCTCAGGAAATTGAGACCGTCCGCAGGGAGCAGCCCGGCAAGCCCGCCTCGGAGCCCGTCGTCTGCACGGACTGCCACGGCAAACATCGATTGCCCAATCGAGCCGTCCGATGGGACAAGACCACCGGCAAGCTCATCCCCGCCGACAAAAAAATCGACTAACTCGCCTTTCCCCTCTACAACCCGACCGAAGAAAAAATAAGAATCGCCGAGGAATCCTCAAGTTCGTGATTTCGTGCCTTGGCGTCTTCGTGGCGATGCTCTTGGCCGGAATCCACTAAACTTGACCTGCGAAAACGTCGATTTCAGTACGGTTATGATGTTTCTAAAATAAAGCGTAAAATCTCTTTGACAATGCCTCGGCAGAATTGATAATTGAGGCAATTGGGTGGTGTTATCGGAAGTGGGAGTTGAAAACCGCCGATTGTATTGGCTTTGATAGCCCGAACGGTTCATCTTAACAGGAAGAATGGCAGCACCGGAAACAAG
>JAFGTU010000246.1 GCA_016933985.1 Sedimentisphaerales bacterium
GTGAAGTTCAACCTTGATGCTGTTCGTGTGCCCCAAAAATATTACCGAGATCGAAACAACATGCGGGGGGCAAACCCTGGAGATGTCTGGGAGTTCTCTCACGTGCACTACTGCAACGGGAATCGCCAGAATCATCCGACTCAAAAACCGGAGGGGCTGATTGAAAGAATGATCCTTGCCTCTTCGAATGAGGGTGACCTTGTCCTGGATCCCTTCATTGGAAGCGGAACGACGCTCCGTGTCTGCCAACAGCTTGACCGCAAAGCCATCGGCATCGAAATCAATCCTGACTATATAGTTATGACGAGAAATCGTCTGTCTGTGCAATTCACAGGATTTGATAGTGTTGACCCTCGTATGGAGCGGGTACCTTTGGATCTGAGACGGTCTGATGTCCGGGCTGAATATCTTGAGAACCACAAGAAGTGGTTTCTGCGTCATTCGAGCGCTCTAAACAGATTCGAGAAATCGGTTTCATCGTTATACAATCAGCCGGATGAAGAAGCATCGGAACAGAAGACTCTTTTTGAAGAACTTGAGGGATACGAAGCCCAACAAGCGCATGCAGCGGACACTGACAAACCGCGCTGCTAATACGTAACGATCACTGTGCCGTATGATAGTGAGTATAGAAGGCAAATTAGTTAAACTCGATGCTGAAAGCGCCTTAGTGCAGGTCGGGGCGATGGGCTATGAGGTTATGCTGCCCAGTTACTGCGTCGATGCGCTGAGCGGCAAGGTGGGCTCGGAAATCAGCCTCTGCACTATGGAGTATTACGAGGGCACACCAGTCGGCGGGAACATGATACCGAGAATGGTCGGATTCTTGAACCCCGCCGAGCGGGACTTCTTCAAGAAATACACCAGCGTCAAGGGGATCGGGATTAAGAAGGGCCTGCGGTCGCTGACGATTCCGATAGCCACGATAGCCGCCGCGATAGAGGATGGCGACAGCAAGGTGCTGATGTCGCTGCCATCGGTGGGCAGAAGGATGGCCGAGCAGATCATCGCCGAGCTAAAGGGCAAGCTCCAGGCATTTGCCGTCGGCGCCGAAGCAGCCGGCGATACCCAGGCCAAGTTCAAGCCCTTCCAGGCCGAGGCCCTCGAGATTCTGATTGCCTGGGGCGAAAAGAGAACAGAAGCCATCGAGTTAGTCAAACTGGCCTGCGAGAGACACGCGGACATCGATTCAGCGGAGGCTCTTGTGCCTTTGGTCTATAGGCTGAAACAAGGCGTAGAAGTATAGGATAACTAAAAACTTAAAACTCAAAACTCAGAACTAATGTTATGGCGATAGGCAGAATAATCACCGGGCAGTCTTTAGACGAGCAGGAGGAGAGTTTCAACGTCTCGCTGCGGCCCAAATTCTTAGACGAATGTGTGGGCCAGTCCAACGTGCGAGAGAAGCTCGCAATCGCCATGGCCGCCGCCAGGCAAAGGTCCGAGCCGTTGGAGCATATCCTCTTCTACGGGCCGCCCGGACTGGGCAAAACTACCCTCGCAAACGTCGTCGCAAATGAGATGGGTGCCAGGATTCGCTGCTCATCGGGCCCGGCTCTGGTTAAGGCCGGAGACGTAATGGGCCTTTTGAGCAATATCAATACCGGTGACGTGCTGTTTATTGACGAAATACATCGATTGAGTACGCCGGTCGAGGAGTTCATCTACCCGGCGATGGAGGACTTCAAGGTCGATTTCACTGTCGATAGCGGGATGCACGCCAAGACGATTAACTTCCCACTGAAGCGTTTCACCCTTATCGGCGCCACCACTCGGGCCGGCCTGCTCAGCGCACCGCTTCGCAGCAGGTTCGGGATGCTCTATCATCTGGATTTCTACAGCGCCGAAGAATTAACGACGATCCTAAGCAGGTCGGCGGACTTGCTGGACTTGCAATGCGAGAAAGGAACTCTGGAAAAAATAGCTGCGTGCTCGCGCGGCACGCCCCGCGTGGCGAATCGGCTGCTGAAGCGCGTCCGCGATTACGCCCAGGTCAAGGGCACAGGCGTACTCAGCGACGCGATTGTCGAAAACGCGCTAAAGATGGAGCAGATAGATCCGCTGGGCCTGGACGAGCTGGACCGGGCCGTTCTGCGAGCGCTGGCCAATATCTACGAAGGCGGCCCTGCCGGTATCGAAGCAATCGCCGCAACTCTCGGAGAAGAGAGAGACACCCTCGAAGACGTAGTCGAGCCGTACCTGCTCCAAATAGGTTTCCTCCGAAGAACCAAACGAGGCAGAGAAATAACAAAACAAGCCTGCGACCACCTCGGACTGAAACTCCACAAGAAGAATAGCAGGAAAATCGACCAGCCGGACTTGTTTGAGCAGGACGAGCAATAGCGAGAAAGGATCGGGTGAATCGTTCGTCGGTTCGTGTTCTTCTCAGAGAAGTGAGATTGGCACGATTCGACGGGCGGCGTTCAAGCACGTGCAGCAGTTTTCTTGACGCGAGAGCCGGGAGATTGCCGCGTCGGCCTTTGGCCTCCTCGCAATAACGCAGTGGGTGATTCTCCCATGCATCCATCCTCAGAATCAGGAGCTCTGTACCGACCGAGACGTGTAGACAACGATATTGGTGCGCAGCATACCTCATTGCGAGGAGCGCGGCGACGTGGCAATCTCATAACGTATCGAATAGGTCACGCCGTTCTTTGCCGGTACATTTCAACTGACAAGGATATGCTTTGCCATTTTTGGTCGGCGGCCGGTCAGTTCTGTGAAGTGATAGACGAGCAGCTTTTCGATTTGGGCCAGCGTGTTATCGTCGGTCTCGGCCAAGAGTCTCAGGTTAGTCAGGACTGCTGCGGCGTTTTTGCTTAGTTTGAATTTGTCCTGGAAGGCCGATTCGCAGTTCTTGCAGATCAGGCCGTTCGCCGAGCTGCTGAAATATAATTGGGATGCTGGATGCCGGACGTCGAATATCGCTTTGCAGTTGATGCAATGGTCCAATATCGGGCCGAGGCCGACCTCTTTGAGCAGGGCTAACTGGAACAGTACCAGCAGCGCCAGCATTTCGGATTTGCTTTCGGCGTTCTCAGCGTTCTCTATGAATTCGCCGAAACTATCGAAGAGCTTCAGGTGCGGGTCGTGTTCATCCGTCAGACTGTTCAATATCTCGGCTGCGAGAAGGCAGCAGTTGAGGTTAAAAAGGTCCTTGCGCAGCAGGGCCGGCCCAGCAGTGCCGGCGGAGGATTCAAATTCGGTGAGGGTGGTGAGCTTCTCCCTGTTCGAGCCGGCAAAAACGATTCGCCCACGCGAGAGCATCTCAATCGGCCCGTCAAAAGACGACTTTGGCCGCTTCGAGCCTTTCGCGATTGCGCCGATCTTGCCGGAAGACCTGGTGAAGAAGGTCACGACCTGAGAGGTCTCCGAATAATCTACGACGCGTATGCAGATGGCCTGGTCTTTTGTCAACATTCCAAATGATTACGGCTCACTGATAATTGATGGTTGTTTCCCGTTTGACTGGGCCCTCCGCTGCGCTGCAATATTGGCAGTCTCTCGGCGCTTATTGCTTGCTGATCTTCTGGATTCTTATTCGTTTAATTCTTCTTGGCTCGGCGGCGGTTATAGTGAACTTAAGATTCTCGTGTTCGAAGCTCTCTCCGCTCTTGGGGATATATCCCAAACGCGAGAAGACAAATCCGCCTATTGTATCGTAGTCCTCTTCTTCGGGCAGGTTCAGCCCAAACTGGTCGTTAGCGTCGTCGATATATGTCCTGGCATCGACCTCAATAGTATCGGCATCAATCCGCTTTATCGGCTCAGCCGGGATTTCTTCGTATTCATCCGTGATTTCGCCGACAAGCTCTTCGAGGATATCCTCTAACGTGACGATGCCGGCGGTGCCGCCGTATTCGTCCAGCACTACCGCTACGTGCAGCTTCTGATTCTGAAACTCGTGCAGCAGAACCCTAAGCAGCTTCGTCTCGGGCACGAAATATGCATCCCGGATCCTCTCGCGGAGCTTAAATTCGGCCGGGTTCTTGCCTATCTCGCCCAGCAGGTCCTTGGCGTAAACAAGACCGATGATATTGTCGATGTTCTCTTCGTAAACAGGGACGCGAGTATGCCCTGCGCTTGAGATAGTCTCAAGAACTTTCTGCAGATCCGCATTCACCTCGATGGCGACTATATCGGTTCGCGGCGTCATAATTTCATCCGCCCTTGTCTCGCGCAATTCGAGAACATTCTCGATCATCTCCTGCTCTTCCTTATCCACCGCCCCTTCCATACGGTGCTCTTCGAGGTCGCTGAGGAATTCCTCCTGCCTTTCCTCCTGCTGCTCCTCGGGCGTCGTATCGGGCACGCCGGCCAGTCTGCGAACGAGACTGTCGTGAAGTCTAAGAATATAGAGCAGCGGAGACGCTATCGCCGCGAAAAACATCAGCAGCGAGTGGGTCCTGCTGATGATGTCCTCCCCCGCATATTTGGCCCAGGCGTGCGGGATTGCCAGTGTGAATATCAATAAGAAGAACGCCGCGAAGACCAAGGCCAGCGCGCACCTGCCCGTTGTAAGGACAATGATGGTCCGCGTTTCGTCGGCGTCCCGGACCGAAAAAACGTGGAGAAGCAGCAGCAAAACACAAACGTTGAAGATGATTCGATACACAGAGCAGGTCAGGATCAGCTTCTCGGCATTGTCGGTCAGCTTATCTATGAGCTGGCGGGCGCGTTCTTCCTTCCCGGCGCGCTTGAACGCTTCGTGCAACTGAAGCCGCGAAAACGTCCGCAGAGCCGTAGCATTGACTGAGAAAAAAGTCGTCCCGGCCGCAAGCAGAAGAACACCAACCAGCAGCAAACCCGTATCGTTCACTTTCTAAAAACCTTCAAAAAACTGTTACTTTATCAAGTCTGATTTTATGCGTCAAAACTGCAGGCTTAATATTTAGCCCCACGTTTTACGTGGGGTCCTCACTGAACAATCTTGCGATCACGCCGTTCTGTCCTGATTTGCGTATTATACACCACGCCATAACCAAGTTGTTGCAGAATTTCGTCCTCGGTCTGGTGCATTTGTCTCGCCTCCGCTTCCGTAGCGTCGTCGAAGCCGAGGTTGTGGAGCAGGCCGTGGGTAATGTAAAGGGCCAGCTCCGCCTCGCCGGCGTGATTGCGCAGGCCCGCTTCTCTAAGGGCCGCTTCGCCGTTCACGACCAGCTCGAAATGAGGCTGGCCGTTCTCCGAGAGGTCGAAACTCAGGCAATCGGATACGGCTTTGCCGCCGAAGCGCGAGCTCACCTCGACAAAGCGCCGGTCGTCCACGACCGCAATGCTGACTGTCGCCCCGGCCAAAGCAAATCGTCTGCAGACGGCCTTTACCAGCTTCTCGATATTGACCCGCCGGACTTCGAGCCCGTCGAAATGCTGTGTGATTTGGACGATTATTCCTTGCTTTGCAGGCGGCATAATTTCTCAGCTATTCTTCCCGGCAGGCGCATCCGATCCCGTTTGCTCGCTTGCGGGGATGTCCGGACGCAGCGGATATGCGATGCGCCCGTGATAGTGTGCCGCCAGAGTCTTTGATATGCTCGCCTCTATTTGGCTCAACTCTCGCAGTGAGATTTCGCACCCATCGAATTGTCCGTCCTGCAGCCGCTTCATCGCCATATTGTGCACGACCGCTTCGATTTTTGTCGGTGTTATCTCGGCAAGACTTCGCACGGCGCCCTCGACGGTGTCGGCGAGCATTACTATAGCGGCTTCCTTTGTGCGAGGCTTCGGCCCGGGATATCTGAATTCACTTTCGGCCGGAGGCTCGGACGCCTTGGATCTTACCTTCTTCGCCGTCTGTTTTTGGGCCTGATGATAGAAGTGCTCGATCAGCGTGGTTCCGTGGTGCGTCTCGATGAACTGCCGAAGCACCATCGGCAATGCGTACTCCTTTGCCATTTCTATACCGTCTTTGACGTGACCGACGATAATCAACTGGCTCATCGCCGGCGAAAGCTCTTTGTGCTTGCTGCCCGAGCCCATCTCGTTTTCGGCAAAGTACCCGGGCTTATTCAGCTTGCCGATATCGTGATAATAAGCGCCCACCCTGCAAAGCAGGCCGTTGCGACTGATCGCTTCGGCGGCGGCCTCGGCTATAGAGCCGAGCAAAAGACTGTGGCTGAAAGTGCCCGGAGCCTCCATCGCAAGCCGCTTCAGCAGCGGCTGATTCGCGTCGCTGTAGTCAAGCAGCGTCATACTCGTTGCGACTCGCAACGCCTTCTCAATCAGAGGAAGCAGGCTTTGGATGAGCAACCCCACGAGAAAGGTGATTCCGGCGTGGTAGCCGGCGCTGCTCAAAACATCGACCGACTTGCCGCCTTCAGCCAGGAGACCGACTGTTGTCGCCGTCAAGAAGACCATTGTCGCCGCGACCGCGCTGACCTTGAGAAGCTTCATTCTTGTGCGGATTTCCTGGAGAGAGAAGCAGCAGGTCATAACCCCGGCCAACATTGTCAGCAGAAGGTTGATGTTGGAGAGTTGCTCTGGTTGCTGTGACCCGACGGCGAAAACAGCCAGGATGGCAAAAAGAACGCACACACCCATAGTGAACCGCTGGTCGTACGCCAGCGACAGTATGATCGCCGCGGCCACGGCGCTGCCGGTTGCTCCGCAAGTGTGACTGAACAATAGAGCCACAAGTTTAGTCGCAGCCAGCAGCAGTACGAACAACGCCGCCAGTGACACGGCCCTCGCGTGGTTCTTTATCAATCGCTTCTGGTAGTGGGCGACGTACAGAAGTGCCACAACACAGACCAGCACTACGAGAATTGATGTCAATATCACAGTGCGGTAAACAGGCCGCCCGTCGAAGTCGAACGATAGGACCGCAACGCACAGAACGACAAAAGCTACCCATATCAGAGCCGACAACAGGTTGTCGCGATTCACGAAGCGGCTTATCTGCCGGAAGCGATCAAAAGGTATATTCTTCCGAAGTTGACTACGGCGAGGACTGGTTTTTCTGAATATTCCCATCAATTCGACCTGCTATTGACCGCCGGCTTTCTGCCGTGCTGCGCGAGCCCTGGCCGTAGAATAGTCGCCAGCCACGGCTAATCGCTCTTCGCCTTTTTCTTATAGGCCAGCACGATCTTCTGCACTAATCGATGCCGCACGATATCTTTCTGGGTCAGTTCAACAAACCCAATGCCTTTTATGCGCCGCAGCGTTTCGATGGCTTCGATCATACCGCTTTTCTGACCTTTTTCGAGGTCTATCTGTGTTATGTCGCCGGTAATTATCATTTTCGAGCCGTGGCCCAATCTTGTCAATACCATAAGCATTTGCAGAGGCATAGTGTTTTGTGCCTCGTCGCAGATGACCACAGATTCGTTTAGCGTGCGGCCACGCATGAACGCCAAAGGAATGATCTCGATGATGTCGAGCTCCATGAACTTTCTCATCTGGCCGAAGTCCATCATGTCCTCCAGCGCGTCGAAGAGCGGGCGAAGATACGGGTTGACCTTCGCCTGGAGGTCGCCCGGAAGAAATCCGAGTTTCTCGCCGGCCTCAACTGCCGGACGCGCAAGGACGATTCTTCTAATCTGCCTCTTTTTTAGCATCGATACGGCTATCGCCACGGCGAGATAGGTCTTTCCGGTGCCCGCCGGCCCTATGCAGAACGTCAGGTCGTTGTTGAGCATCGTCTCAACGTACTTGAGCTGCCCAGCGGTGTTCGGCTCGATAATCTTCTTGGAGAACACCGTGATAGCCTGGCTCGTATCAGTGCTCTTGTCCTGCCCGCTTTCACTGACAAAGGCCGAGATATCCGCAGCGGCGAGGAGCCGGTGTTTCAACAAGTGTTTCTGCATCTTGTCGATGACTTGGGCGGCCTTTGCAACATCTGAGTCGTTCCCGGCCACCACGAGATAATCCTGGCGTGCTGTTATCCGGACGCCGAGCGATTTGCGCAACAAGCGAAGGTTGCTATCGGATGGTCCGAACAGCTCCAGCGGCTTGTGAGCGGAATCTAATTGTATCGTGATTTCCAAAGCCTTGCTCTACTCAGCACAAAACGCAAAGAACAAATACGCCAGCGGCGCCGCCAGCAGGGGCGAATCAATAATGTCCAGTATTCCACCGAAGCCCGGAACCTTATTTGCAGAATCCTTCTGCTGAGCGTCGCGCTTGATCATGGACTCGGCCAGGTCCCCCAGTTGCCCGATGAACGCAAAACAAACGCCGAAGATTAACGCCGCCGGCCAGGCCATTATATCACAGAATGTCGCAAACAACACTGCTACTAATACGCCGGCCACGACGGCCCCTCCCATACCCTCCCAGGTCTTTCCGGGGCTGATGCGGGGCGAAAACTTGTGTCTGCCGAGCGTTTTGCCCACCGCCCAGGCGCCGATATCGGCGCACTTGATCACGCCGACAAACATCAGCAACGTCCACAAACCAAAATCGATCCTTATAGCGAGCACAAAGGCACTCAAAAGGCCCAGGTAGCAGATGCCGAACAAGCTCGCCCCGCAGTTCGCCAGGACACCCTTCGTGCCGCAGCATATCCGCTGGTGGAGGAGCAGCCCGGCCAAGACCAGAGCCAAGACCACCGCCAGATAGAGCGCTTGTGAAATATCCGCCAACTGAGGCCAATACCAGGTTGTTGCAAGCAGAATCGAGCCCACCGCCCCGAAAGCTGCGAATATCCGCACGTTCCCGGCTGCGGCGAGCTTCGCCAGCTCGAGCTGGGCCGGTAATGCCAGCACTGCGATCAGAATGCAAAGAAGAGTTCCCTGCACGGGCTTGTCCGGCGCCGAAGCCGTAAGAGACCCGTCGAGCCAGCCGTCGAAAACAACGACTGACACAAAGGTAACAATCATCAATGCGCCGAATAGCAGTCTGTGTTTCAGCATAATCTAAGTGGTCTGCTGTTGCCGCAAACGCCCGGGCCCATTTAGCACTTTGGCGTCGCGCGTCTGATATTCCCGAAGCGCCGGTCGCGTCTTGCGTACTCGCGTATTGCCTCATCGAGTGCCGCACGTGTAAAATCGGGCCAGAGCGTCTTGGTAACGTAGAATTCGCTGTAAGAGATTTGCCAGAGCAGGAAATTGCTGACTCTCATTTCATTTGCGGTTCTTATCAGAAGATCAGGGTCCGGCAGCCCCGCTGTGTAGAGATGCCGGCTAAAGCAGTCGTGATCGATGTCCTCGATCTTAAGCTTCCCGTCGATACATTCGCGGGCAATTGCCTTGGCGGCATCGACGATCTCCGTCCTGCCCCCGTAATTCAGCGCCAGACCAAGTGTCAAGCCGCTGTTTTCCGCAGTCATAGCCATACTTCTCTTAAGTTCGTCGAGCACTGTCCCGGGCAGCGTGGCCCGTTGCCCCAGGTGGACAAGCCGTATGTTGCTGTTCATCAGCATATTTCGCATGCTCACGAGGTACTGTGTATAAAGATACATCAGCCCCTGGATTTCCTCTATCGGCCTTGTCCAGTTTTCAATGCTGAAGGAATACAGAGCCAAAGTTTCGATACCGAGGTCCACGCTGTGGAGGACCACCTCCTCCACAGTGATGCCGCCCTGCCGGTGGCCCTCCATTCTTGGCAGCGATCTTTGCTCGGCCCATCGACCGTTACCGTCCATAATCACGGCAATGTGCCGCGGCATTTGCTCCGGGGCCAACCCAAGGCGTGCAGCGCTTTCAGCCCGTTTCTCGTCGAAGCTGCTCATAATCTTCCAAACCTGCCGTACTTTTGTCATCCCTTAGGGACGAACCAATCTAAAAGCCTGTCGCGTATCCTGCGATTCGGCGTAATTCGTGCTTATCCTTCACTCTTGGTCACCTCTCTATTATCTCAGTTCGCTCAGGCCCGACGCCGACCATTGTAATCGGCGTCTTCGTCAATTCTTCCAATCGGCAGACGTAGTCCTTAGCGTTTACTGGCAGATCGTTGAAGTCGCGTACGCCGGTTATTTCCTCATCCCAGCAGCCAAGCGTTTCATAAACCGGCTCGGCCTTGGCCAGACGGGTCGCATTGGCGGGAAAGAACGTTGTCTCTTTACCGTCGATCTTGTAGCCTCTGCAAACTCTTAATTCCTTCAGCCCGCTGAGGGTATCGAGGTGCATAAGCGAGATCGAGTCAATTGCCCCGATGGCAACCGAGTAGGAGACTGCCGCGGCGTCGAACCAGCCACAGCGGCGAGGCCGACCCGTCGTAGTCCCGTATTCGTTGCCACGGTCGCGGATGTATTGACCGATTTCATTGTCCTGCTCGGTTGGAAACGGCCCGCCTCCTACCCTCGTCGAGTATGCCTTCGCTACTCCGATGAATTTCTGCACCATTTTGGCGGGCACACCGGACCCCGACGGCATCCCGAGCGGGCTGGAATTCGAGCTCGTTACAAACGGAAACGTCCCGTGGTCGATGTCCAGCAACGAACCCTGGGCCCCCTCGAAGAGGATGCTTTTGCCGTTCGCAATCGAGTCGTGCAGAAACTCGGTCGTATCGGCAATGAAAGGCGCCATCGCCTCGGCATAGCCGATGCACTTGTTGAAGATATCCTCGGCGCTTATCGGCTCGGCGCCATACAAGGCGCCGAAGAGTCTGTTCTTGTATCCCACGATATTCTGAATCATGGCTTTGAGACCTTGGAGATCCCTCAAGTCGCCGACGCGAACCGCATAGCTCCTTCCAACCTTGTCCGCATAGCACGGGCCTATGCCTCGGATAGTAGTGCCGATCTTGTTCTTGCCGAGCGATTCCTCTCTCAGGCGGTCCTCCTGTTTGTGATAATCGAGCACTACGTGGGCATTCTCACTTACCAGCAGCCTTCCATCGAGCCGGATGCCCTTCCGGCCCAGTGTTTCGATCTCATTTATGAGCACTTCAGGGTCAACAACCACCGCGTTGGCGATTACACAGGTTTTGCCCGGACGGACCGAACCGCTCGGAAGGATATGAAGAGCAAACTTTTCATCTCCGACAACGACGGTATGCCCGGCGTTGGCCCCGCCGCCGTAGCGAACAATAATGTCGCTGTTCTCGGCCAGAATATCGACTACTTTGCCTTTACCTTCGTCGCCCCACTGTAATCCTACTACGCACGAGTTCATAGGTGTCGTCTTCCCAAAAAAGTGCTTCTGAACGGCCCAAAACCACCGCTCCGGAGCGACGCGCATCTGCCCTTTTGAATTTCTCCGGCAAGCCCTCGCCTCAAAGCCAACTGCGCCCGGCTGTCAGACCCCGATAGCTCTCAGGTCGATTCTCAACTGATTTTCCCAACCAGATGATCGAGAACGGCGGCCAGATTGTCGTAATTCCTGTTGCTTATCTTACATTTGATTTCGTTGCCGCTTTCGTTCTTGTACGTCACGACAAAATAGCCCTTCGAGTCAAAATGGGTCTTGTCAATCTGCCGTATGGAATCATAAGGGATTCTTTCCTTGTCGCTGACGACAAAGTGGGTGTCGTCGGCTATGAGCTTCTTCCCCCTTATCACAAGCAGATAGCCCGCCAGAAGCACCGCGATGCCTGCGCCGATGGGCGGCGCCTTCCGATTGAACGCGAGCGTGCTGTCTGCTTTGCCGTCCTCCCCGGTGTGCTTGGCTTTGAACTTCTCATTGAAGTATCCGTCATACCCGAACCACGCCGAAGCGACCAGGCATACAAAGATGTAGATTATCAGTCCGTTCTTCCTGTACTTGCTCAAGGGCGCTTCGATAGCCATTGCGCTGTCCTTCCTGAATACTTAACTCAATCTTTTCTGCGCAATTGTCTCAATTAAAGGCTGGACAAAATTCGGCACGATTCTTTCCGCCATCAGCTCCTCCGCCAGTCGGCACTGATGCTCGAAGGATTCAAGAGGGTTGAAGCCGCCCATCGTAGGCGGGTATTGCCTGATCGTGAAAGACAGGCTTATCGCCTCGTCAACCGCCTGGTCCCTCTTGCGAGGCTCATAAACGCTTGTCTTCGACTCTATGCTGATCCTCGCCTGGGTATGGCAATCGTCCGAAAGCGCGATAACCACAGCAGGCGAGAAACCTATAGGCCGGGACCCAGGCACATCCAGGATGGCCCCGAAAGGCGTCAGAGCGAACAGCGCATCGGCGATAACCTCGTCGTGGCTGCCCCTGCAGTCGAAGTCCATAGCCAGGGTAACATCGAGAGAGTCGATGTCGAGATGGCTTATGCTCAGCATATAGGGCACAAGCTCGAGAACGAGCCTGTCCTGCTCGTATGCCATCTCGAAGTCCGCTGGATTCACCACCCCCGACCCGACGCGGTCCAACTCAAGGGTTACCCACCGGTATTGGCCCAGGCTGCGATCTTCCTCGAGGCAATACTCGTTGTTATCGCGGCGGTAAAAGCCCCCCATCGTGGGATACTGCCTTTGAATCCGCTCGAAAAACGCCAGCACCGTATCTCGCTGCGTCGGTAGATCCAACTCAGTATTGATGCACATATCGACGTAGAATTCGTCACAAAGCGAGCTATAACTGTTCGGCGTCATCCTAACGACCCTCCCGTGAATACCGGGAACGCATTCCCTGAAATCCTGTTCAAGGCAGCTCAAAACTTAAACAAACGTCATTTCACGCTTGGGCATTATACACAGAAAGACTAATCTGTCCAACATTTTTTCTGCCGGATAGTGCAGATTTTCATCATTTTATGGGATAGGTCATCGATTCAGTGGCGATCAGGCAGGCGCACTCGCTCGCCAGGCTGCGAACCGGCCTATTCTGCTCGAGGCTCGCCAAGCCTCAATTCGGTGATTATCGCGCCGATGGCTGAGACCACGGCGAAGATGAATGACCGCCACACCCAGGTCTTGGCGAACATTCCAGCCGTGATGCCTCCCTCATCAGCCCGGACGACAGCAACTATGATCGTGCAGGCTGTAACCGCGGCGATGCCTCCGACCACCGCCCCAACAATCCGCTTCCATACGGGCGCCCCCCCACATCCGAGGGTAACGACCGCCCCGTTGAGCAGCGGCAGTGCCGCCAGCAGCCACCAGATCTCTTTCAGACTCGGCAAGGCATTGGCATGCCTGATATAGAACAGATCGACCATTGCCATACACCCGGCCACCGCGCCGGTGTACAAGCCCACATGCCAGTATCGCGGCTTCATTTTCGCCCGAATCTCAGCACGCTTTCCCATCCGCCGCCGGATTGTCAGAGGCCAGTTGTAGAACAGGCAATATACCCAGTGCTCCAACAGGGCCCCTCGCTCTCCAAAGACCGGAACGATGTGAACCGCATCCGTCGCCCAGTGCGCCGCCATGAACCTCGCCA
Organism: Sedimentisphaerales bacterium; assembly: GCA_016933985.1. Lineage (GTDB taxonomy): Bacteria > Planctomycetota > Phycisphaerae > Sedimentisphaerales > Anaerobacaceae > JAFGCD01. Next base: position 13,242 of record JAFGTU010000246.1, read on the forward strand.
GAACGGGGTAGTGATACGTCATCTGGATCGGAAACGCCAAATAGCCGATGTACTTGAAGAAGCTCAGGAAGACAGCGATGTTGTAGTTCTTGAAACTGCGATCGTAAACGGCTATACCCACGGCGTAGAGGCCCCGGGCAATTGAACCGGGCGAAATCGGTATCACCTGGAACAAAACCAATATGCCCCCGGCGCCCACCTTGTCGCCGGTTCTTCTGTAGTAGATGGCAGCGACAATGACCGAGACGATCTGCGTCAGCGGCAACGTGAAAAGGTGCGCCACAAGGCTGATGAGGTAGCGCTGGATGTATGGCTCTTTAACCCTCGATAGAATCGTCTCGGCGTCCTCGTCCGTGATAATATGCTTCTTCTTACCCTCCAGCACCATGTCCCGCAGCCATTGCTCGCGAAGGGGCGAGCTGAAGTACAGCTTGAAAGGCCGAATGAATATGTATCTGAGCTTTTCTTTTGCGAATTTACCGTCGGTTACAAGTCTGTGCAGACTCGGGAAGACGAGGAGCAGAAACGGTAGATGGGCGAAATATCGCCATGGCTGCTCGGCGAATTTCCGGGCGCGTTCGCCGCTGATTCTGCCCTTTCGGTGCCACTCGATTGTCCTTTCGGCGATCTTGGCGCGAAGGGCCCTTTTGAAGTAATCCCAGCTCGTCAAGACGGCCTTATAATGCCGTCGATAATCCGCTCGGCCCCACACCTTGAGGATAAGCTTGGATCCTGCAGACAGGACGATCCCCCCGGCAAATGCACCACCCGATGCGGCAGCGAACCAGCCGAGTGACGAAGCGCGGCACCCAAACAGCGCAGCAAGGCCGACCCCGATGCCGGTCAGGACGCCGAGAATTGTCAGCAACAGGCCAATGCCGGGCAGCATCCCCAACACGCCAAACAGCAGCGTGTGAATCCGGGACCTTCGCAGCCGTTCGGTAGCGACGTCGTCACTCTTATTTTGCACGGCCCAGCCCGTCACGGCTCTGTCGAAGATGGTGGACCAGAGTTTCGGGCTGTACAGCAGGCGAACGTGGTTGTGCGCAATGTCGGGAGTCGAATTGCGGTATATCTCTTCAGCTTCCTTCAATTCGTCCAACATTCGGCCTGTATCTGTAAATGTCTCGCGGTGTTCGGCGATAAATCCTTCAAGCTTTTTGATATTGCCGCGGTCGAATTGCACGAGCGAACCCCGCATAAGGCCCTTTATTATCAGCTTGAAATCGCCCGGACTCATCGGCAGGAACGGCAATAATGCCAGTCCGGCCCTGAAATCCACTGCCGTTAAACCTGCGGCCGGGTCGCTGCCGGAGTCTCTACGCTTCAGGCAGTTCGGCTGGCTCTTGCACGTGGACCACTCGTATTGCCGGGCGAATTCATACGCCCCAACATCGTGCAGCAGCTCGACAAATTCACGCATAAACTTGCGCTTGGCGCGATATTCCGGCAAGCCGAGCTCGGAATCGTCAACCTTGCCCCGGCGCGACTGCTTGAGCAGGTCCATCCTGTCATCGACTTCCAGCCGCCACGTCCGCCCATCGACCCACTCGCTAAGCTCGCCGCAACTTCCCAGATTCGGGTCCACGAAAGTCGCGTAAATATCGACAACGGCTTTTTCATCGCCGAACCTCGTCTGTGCGGCGCGCCTGATGAATTTTTGCCAAATCGCCCCGGCCCGCGCCGCGGCCGGATTGACCTGAAGCTGAAACGGCCCCTGGAACCCAATCCAGTACAGAACATTTCGGAACAGACACGAAAAACGCGACGGTGGGATCAGAATCTTCATTGCGTACAGCCCGCCGACCTCCAGCCCCTCTATTTTACCCTCGGCGGAATTCTCGGCCTGAATATCCTGTATCCTCACCTGATAGACCTGTCCGGCAAATCCACCTCCGACGAATCTCTCCACTTTCAGCGTAACGGCAGCCTTAATACCCTCGGCAACCGAGGTTACTTCGTAGGCAAGCTCGGTGCCGGGTTCATAGCGGGTGATTCGCATCGGCCGATGCAGACCGGCGGCGGCAAACTTGCCCTCAAGCTCTCTGCATACCTCAACGGAGTATTCTGCCATCGACGCTTCCTAAGTATCACGCGCGCCGCGTTGGAGATTATCGGGCAAGCCACAGCCATAGGCTGATATGCAGAATGACCGCTCCAAAAACGCCGGCCAATAAGTCATCGGCAAGAATCCCCCAGCCCTGCGGCAATTTTTCCAGTTTTCGGATAGGCCAGGGCTTGGCAATATCGAGAATCCTGAATATCAAAAAGCCAATACCGGCAACGGCCCATATCTGCCCGGCGGAGAATCCGACGCCCATGGCCAGAGGGACGCTAACCAGCGTAACAGCCTGCCCGGCAAATTCGTCGGCAACGACCTCGCGGGGGTCGTTTTTCCCGGTTGCCGCGATTGCCGCCGGCGCGAACTTGACGCATACGACGGAGCCGGCAACGACAAACGCCGCCATAACGATAGACACCACCGCCGCCCCCGTGCCCAACCAGCAAAGCAGCCCAAACACCGCCGCCGTCGGTATCGAGCCCCAGGTCCCCGGGGCAATAGGCAGCCGACCAAGACCAAAACAGGATGTGAACATTCTATCCATAGCCATAGCCATAGCCATAGAAAGCTAACCAAGCGGTCGGAGTAAGTCAAAGACTATTGCCGGATTTGTCCCCGGCCCATACGCAAACTCAACGTGAAATAACCCAGGGCACAAGTTTACACCGATTGACACTGTTTCTTATCTCTTAGTGAATGCTTCAGTGAATGAATCCGCATGTGCAACAAAGTTGCAAGCCCTACCCGGTTCGCTGCCCAATTCTGTTGTTATCCTTTACCAATATCATAAGTGAGAACCGAATTTATAGATTATCGCCGCACAAAAGCCCGCCGGAAAAGTATTGCGGCAAATAACGCGACAGGTGGTATTCCCACCAAGAACCACACATATTTGTGAAAAATGTTTTCCTTCGCTGCGACAGAACCGTTTGAAACGCGGGGAGACTGTGTTTGGCTACTCAACTTCTTGCGAAAAGCCTTGAGGGCGGTTGCCTTTTCATCAGAAAGCCAACCTTTTTCACCCGTGATCTTTAGAGACCATTGGTCTTTCCATGACTCCAAAAAGGCTTTATGCTCACACATTGCCCGCAACTTGTTCAACAACTCTTCTTGCTCAGCGGGAGACTTTTTGCCTTCCTTGGCCATCTCTTCAGCAAATGCCGATGTATCGTATTCATCAATGAGCGCTGAGTAAGTCCCTACGGATTTGTACTTCCCGGCGGGAAGAATGCCGGTTTGTATAGACCCGATTCCGGGCAGATCTTTTGTGACAGTCAGTTCGAGTTCCAGCTTATCGTCGGGTGCAGTCAGATATTTGCGGGTGGATCTAAACCCAAAATAAATCTCTCCTTTACGCGGCCCGGTAATAGGCATAGCATCCCAGCCATCGGAGAACTTTCCATTTTCGAAAATAGCAATATCGTTCGATTGCCCTTCTCGGGCGATACGCAGAACCAGCTTTCCCGACAGAAAATCTGCGCGACTCATAAACGTCCAATGGAACCTCGGCTGTAGAAGCGGCAGCTTCAACTCAATTGCCCGTTCTCGCGGCTCTTTGACTTTAGTTAGCATATTTTGGGGCGTATCCGTCATTTGCAGCGAGAGTACAGGCACTGCCAGCACAAACGTAACTGCAAGTGGCAGGCAGTACATCTTGTAACTCCAAACGGTGAAACCAGTGGGAGTTCTCATATGTTTTTGTGCTCGCTTAATGAGTGTCGCTGCTTCGTTCACGCCGGGATGCCCTGCCTTCTTACGTTGATCAACAATGGGCTGTTGAGCTCGCTGTAGTCCTTTTCTGATACGGGATAGACCGAAATCAGGACGGTGTAGTCCAGGTTCAAATCGGTTATGATATCTATCATCCTGTCAATTTCTTTGCCCGGAATAACTTCACCATCGAGGACGACGGCCAGATCAATATCCGAGTCGGCAGTCGCCCGACCCCTCGCGCACGAACCATACAGAATGACCTTTTTGAGCCGCGGCCCGTACAACTCGGCAATTCTTTCCCGGAATTCTCTTGTAATATCCTGCGTTTTCACAACCTATTCCCCAAATCTTGTCTTCGACACAACTTCTTGATCATGCAAGAACCCTCCGGACAGCGACCGACAGAGACACGTTTATGCTCTCTTGTTCGGTACGATCCGTCGCACGGTGCTCGGCTAAGGCTGTGTGGTCAAATCTGCGACTATGGGCCTTAGTCTGGTTTCCAAATTCGAGAAGGCAGACAACGTTCTGAGAATGGAAAAATCGTCAATGTATTCAGGAATTCGCTGAATGGCACTCGCTACGTTGAAACACCGTCTGCGATTCGCTCCTAACTCCGTAGCAGATAGAATCAGTCGGCGCAAAATATCCTTAGGGTCAGGGAGATGCTCAAGGCTCACCAATTGAGGCAAGTCCAAAACAATGGCACCATTTGGGTTTCCTGCCGCGTGTCTTATGGCAGTTGTGTCAAAGAGCAACCACGCCTCAGTCATCCTGACAGGGACTACGCCGATGCAGTGGGGGAGTGACGCACTCGTCCTGGCCGCCTGAGACACGGCGTTCCCGATTTCGTTAAGTCTATCGACCAGGGAAACCGTCTCTGCATCCCGATGAATAAACATCAAATCACATCGGAACAGCTCGATGCACACCTGGATTCTTTCATATAACGCGCTGGGTGGGTTGGGCAGAGGTCTGAGATCCGCCCACCGGGACTGAATAGGTGTGCCGGAAAAGTGTTGCCGCAGTAACCACGTGAGTATTGGGATGAGGACCCTGTCGGCAGGACCATCCGAAAGCAAAGTGTAAGACAATTCATGCATGTGGAGTTGCCGGCTGGAACCAGGGGAAATAGCGCTGAACGTCAGACCGGTCAATAACACGTTTCCCCGAAGCGCTACCGGCACCTCTCCGGGATCCAACAGTTGCAGGTATGCCAGACTCCGAAGTGTTATCAGGAGGTAAGACCGGATTCAGATATGCCAAAAGGTCTCCCAGTTTACATATGTTGACTCCGTTTAGCCTGTTCTTTGCCCTCCACGTGTCGGCCAGACAGCCAAAGGAGACCCCTCTTAAGCGTTGACCGCAAGCAATGAATTCCTTGGGTTCTGCAACCAACAAGGTGTCTTCGGGCACCTGTTGAACGACAGCAGGTGAATGCGTATTCGCTATCACTTGGCGAAGAGGATTGTCAGGATCGATAGGTTCCCTGGCATCCACAGCAATATCTCTAAGCAGTTGTATCATAGCCGGTATCCGGGCGGGATGGATGCCGTTCTCCGGCTCTTCGAGACAGAGGACGCCCTCGACATCCGGATCATGCTCGAGTACCGCGAGCGCAAGAAAGCGCAATGTACCGTCGGACAAAGAACGAGCCGGATGTGAGGTCTTGTCACCGCCCATAACATTCAGCGTAAGCAATTCGCGCTTCTCATCCCGGTCAATAAACACTTTATGAACATCATCTATCAAGTCGGCCAAGCGATTGGCGACCAAAGCGCAGATTTTCGGATTTGCAGAGCGTTTGATGTCCTCCGAGCTATTCTGATAGGCAAGCCTATGGAGAGTTGCTGCAAGGTGGGAACCGTTCGATCCCAATTTCGTGGGAGCAGAGAACTCGTCTGGCTTGCGCAAGGCCGAGGGCTCAAGTTGCAGCAATCGCCATGAGAGCATCTCGCGCCGTGCCAGTAACGCAGTGGGACTCTCTGCCGTATTTGTGGTTGAAAGCACGGTTCTGTTCAGTTTCTTGACCTGCCACAATGGCCTACCGCGGCTGCCGCCGTCTTGGTGCAATCGGACCACACGGCCTTCTCCTTCATCGTCAGTTGATATGAAATACTTGCCCCTTCGGTATCCGTGCACAGCTGAGCTGCGCCACGCGGGTCCGTGCGGAAACAAGATATTCTTCTTAGCTTCGCCGACCTTTATATAGCCAAGCTCCTCCTTGAGCACCTCAAGGGAACCCAGAGAACCAAGGTTTTGGTCTTTTCGATACGCCAAGTTCAGGGTATAGCGAAGGAATGTATTAGTGGCCTCAGCGTTCTGCCCAAGGTCGTCTTCACCCCTAGACGGTACGATCATTTCAGCCTCAAATGACATCTCCGAAGCATATTCATCACCACTGCGTCTGAACAAACTGCGAATGTCCGATACTCGCACACCGTTTTCATCACCGCGCACGGTGAGTGCTGCTTCCATCAATGGACGGTCGGCGAGGGCGCTGAGAAATCGAATGGCGTCGAACAGATTGGACTTCCCAACACCGTTAGGGCCGGCGATACAGGTAAAAGGTCCGAATCGAACATCCACATCAACAAGGTTCTTGAAACCAGAGACTTTCAATCGGGTCAACATAATTGTATTGCACCAAATCCTGGAGAGTTCTTTGGCGTTTCCATCTTGCGTTTACCAAATGTTCGTGATAATGTCCACAGTTCTTTGTTTCCTTCTTTGCAGGCAAATTACCATCTCAACACTCCTCCTGTGTCTGCGCTTGTTGCCATTGCTGCGTATTTTGCAAGGCAGCCTTTGGTTATTTTTGGGGCTGGGGGTGTCCAGGTCTTTTTTCGCTCGGCTAATTCTTCGTCCGAGAGCTTGACGTTTAGCGCGTTTTTCGGGATGTCGATTTCGATAATA
>JAFGTU010000247.1 GCA_016933985.1 Sedimentisphaerales bacterium
ATGGTGGCCACTTATCTGGCTTCGGCTGGGGGGTGTTTGAAAAGATCAAACAGCCTCGCCGAAGGCGATTCCTTATTGTTTTTGCCCGTTCTTTTTTGGTTGCGGCCAAAGGCCGCGCCAGGGAATTTCGTGGTTAATTACAATTCACTTGACATGCAACCCCGTATGTGGTGTAATACCCACCAAACTAATAATGGACGCTTGATATGGAAAACAAATCAATAGTTGTAACAACCATACCGACGGCATCGGAATTCCACAGTCCTACATTTTGCATCACCAGACCGCCCATCTTGCCCAGTTTCCTACTCGTGCTTTTCTACCCTATCTCTTCCACCCTTCCACCCTTCGTGCCTTTGCGTCCCTGTGCCCCAGGTATTCGTGGCTACAAGTCAATTATGCAAAACAAACCCAATTCCCAAACCCCCAAAACCAGCGCAATCCTTGCAACCTCAAAGAGTTACAAGAAAAAACCACCCCTACCCCACTCGAAAAAACAAACCCAATCAAACCCAATCCCGCCGAGCCGGGACGCAATACGCAATACGCAACACTCAATACGATATACACAACCCTTGCACAACTGCCGCCCGGCAACCATAATATGCCGGCAAGCGTCTCAGGACGTAACTGAGACGATAGAAACCGAAAAACAGCAGTATCCCTGAAACATACAAGGAGGATCAAATGTCATCAAACGAACAAACATCGATTTCCAGACGCGGCCTATTGGCAAAAAGCGCAACCGCCGCCGCAGTCCTGGCCTCAACCGCAAATGCCGCACCGATGGAACGGACAAGAACGGACCAGTCAACAGGGCCCCGAAGACGGCGAATACCGATCGGCCTGCAGCTCTACTCGGTTCGCGACGACTGCGGCAAGGACCTGCCCGGGACGATTGCCGCCGTAGCAAAGATGGGCTACGAAGGCGTCGAGTTCGCCGGTTACTACAACCGCTCCGCCGAGGACCTTCGCAAATTGCTCGACGACAACAACCTCAAGTGCTGCGGCACGCACACGGGCCTCGATACCCTCCTCGGCGACAACCTCGCCAAGACAATCGAGTTCAACAAAATCCTTGGCAACAAGTATCTCATCGCCCCCGGACTCCCCGGAGAGTACAACAGCTCGCACCAGGCCTGGCTTAATGCCGCAAAGCTCTTCAACGAACTGGCCGAGAAAGTCAAGCCGGATGGAATGCTCGTCGGCTACCACAACCACAGCGCCGAATTCAAACCTATGGACGGCGAGTTGCCATGGGATACGTTCTTCGGCAACACGTCCAAAGACGTGATTATGCAGCTTGATGTGGGCAATGCGATGAACGGCGGCGCAGATCCCCTTCCATATATCTATCGATACCCCGAGCGTGCGGTAACCGTGCACGTCAAAGAGTTCAGCAAGAAAGACGACAAGGCGCTCATCGGAGAAGGCGACGTCAACTGGAGGGCTTTCAGCGCCCTGTGCAGGGCCGTCGGCAATACCGAGTGGTACATCATCGAACACGAGACCTACGCCTTCCCGCCCCTCGAATGCGTCCGGAAGTGCCTCCAAAACGTCCGCGAAAAAAGACTGCTGTACTGAAATACGTAATTGGTCCCACAATCGCCGGCTAAGGCCGATAGGTCAGATTTGCCCGGGGCCTCTGAAAAGGGACGGCCGCAATGTGGCTCAAACCCGACGAAAGCCTCACTGAGGCTCAAGTCAACTCTGGATTGGGATACGTCATCAAGGACGGCGTCACCTCCCAGGCAATGTCCATACTGACGGGCGGCGCATTCCTCGTGGCCTTCGCCGTCAAGCTCGGGGCGTCGAATCTTGTGATAGGCCTGCTTGCGGCAATAGGCCCTCTGGCTCAGCTTCTTCAACTGCCGTCAATAATCCTTGTGGAGAAGGTTCGCAACCGCCGGGTCGTTACTCTCGTCGCAGCGAGTCTTAGCCGATTGTGCTGGCTCTTGGTCGCGCTCATACCCTTTGTCTTCGGGGCGAAGGCCGGAATCGCCGTTCTGCTTGTGTCGCTGGTTTTGGTCTCCGCGCTAGGCGCGGTCGGCGGATGTAGCTGGAGTTCCTGGATGCGGGACCTTATACCGCAAAATATTCTCGGCTCGTTCTTCTCAAAAAGGATGAGAATTTCGACAGCCGTCGCAATCGCTCTTAGCATAGCCGCCTCTGCTTATCTCGACCTCTGGAAGAAGGTCCTGCCGGAACACGAAATTCAGGCCTATTCCATCCTGTTCTTCGCCGGGTTCCTTGCCGGAGCCATCGGCGTGTACTTCCTGGCCAGAACGCCGGAGAAACGAATGCCGCCTGTTGCCACACGGGCGGCAATCTTCAAAGTCCTTGGCCAGCCGTTCAAGGATGAGAATTTCCGCAAGCTGATTGCGTTCATGTCTTCCTGGAATTTTGCGGTGAACCTGGCCGCACCCTTTTTTATGGTCTATATGCTGAAGCGATTGGGCATGGCGATGTCGTTCATCATCGCCCTGTCGATCTTGAGCCAAGTTGTCAACTACCTGTTCCTCAAGGTATGGGGCCGATATGCCGACCGCTTCAGCAACAAGTCCGTCCTGGCAATATGCGGCCCTCTGTTCATCTTCTCAATCCTCGCGTGGACCTTTACAACAATGCCTGGAAAGTACTTCCTTACGATACCTTTGCTGATCCTCATACACATCGTAATCGGACTATCATCGGCCGGAGTATCGCTGGCCTCCGGCAATATCAGCATGAAACTCGCGCCGGAGGGCCAGGCTACGGCTTATCTCGCAGCAAATACTATTGTGAATTCTCTCGCGGCAGGCATAGCCCCCATAATCGGAGGCAAATTCGCAGACTTCTTCTCAACAAAACAGCTTGCCTGGACCCTGGAGTACAGCAGCGCCGCCGAAAAATTAACCCTGCCGACCCTCGATCTGCAGCAGTGGGATTTCTTCTTCGCCCTGGCCTTCCTGATCGGAATCTACTCGCTTCACAGGCTCTCCATGGTCAAGGAGGCCGGAGAAGTCGACCAGAAAATCGTAGCCCAACATCTCGCCGCCGAGGTCAGAAGCCAGGTCCGAATCCTCTCCTCAGTGGAGGGCCTGCGACAGATGCTCAGCTTTCCGTTCTCGATTATCAGAGGCCTCTCCGGTAAAATCAGGCCGGACAGTAACCCGAAACGTGGTCAACGAAAGGATACGGCACAATGAAAAAGGCAAAAATCATCGTATTGATAGTCTCGCTGGTTCTGGTCCTGATCGTGGCTCTCCAGAATACTAAGGCCGTCGAAACGAAGGTGTTGTTCCTGACTGTAACAATGCCGAGAGTCCTGCTGCTGCTATTGACCTTCATTATCGGCCTCATTGCCGGCATGATCCTCGCAACCGGAATTCTCAGAAAGTCCCCTGCGAAAAAAGCCGCTCAAGCACCGACCAAGCAGCCCTGACGAACGCGCCATGCCTTTTTCGCCCAGCCCGGTTGCGCCGAAAACGTGCCGCAGAGTATTCGCGACATGAGACTGCTCTATTAAGGCACGTCGGGCGGGTATGTCACTCTTGCCGGGTCAGCTTGGCTTGCCTACACAGTATAACCGGCGCGTCGTGCGAATGAAGAGTTGGCCCTGCGAGGCGCTGATGGATGCGCGAACGACTTCTCCGCCGCTCGGATCGTCCATATCAATCGTCTTGAGAACCTTGCCGTCAGCTGCATCGACTATTGCGACTTCGCCGGCGTGGCTGATTATGTAGATTTTGCCGTCAGCGACGGTCGGCGAAGCTTCGTATTTGGCGCGCCCCGGCGTCTCGATAGCCCACTTGATCTTGCCGCTTCGAGGCTCTACTCGCGATAAGTGCTTGCGAAGGTCGTTTAGCACAAAGAAATCGCCGTCGTAAAATGCCGGCGTCGGCACATCCGATGAGACTTCTCTTTCCGAGCCTTTGCTTGTCCAGGCAACGGCATCATCGCCCAATACGCCGCTTCCAGGCCGGATCGCATAGATCGGATCGCCTTTCGGGGCACAAGCCAGGACAATGCCATCGCCTTCAATGGGAGATGGGACATGCCGCCAGTGGGTAATGCGTCTGGGATTCCACGTACCCCATCGCCACAATTCCTCGCCCGTCTTGAGGTCGTGCCCGGTGAGGCAGTCGCCGCCGACAACAACTAATTGCTCCCTGCCGTTGAGAGTGAAGGGCAAAGGCGTGCTGAATGCCTCGCGAGATTCCTGCTGCGCCTCGCTTGGTCGGGTATGGTGCCACAGCGTCTTTCCCGTTTCCGGCTCCATAGCCAAAATGTACGATTCATTCTTCTGGCCCGCTAGGCCGCGCCCTCCGACCGGTACATCCCGCTGCAACACCTGTATGTACAGCCTGCCGTCAAAGAGCAGCGGGCTGCTCGCGAAGGTCCAGAGGAAAGCGAAAGGCCCATAATCGCTCTGAATATTCCTTGCCCACCTGCGATTGCCGTCAAGATCGAAGCACACCAGATCCCCGCTGCCGTAGAAAAAGACGACCGATTTACCGTCGGTGGTCGCCGAAGCCTCCGCGAAGGTGCTCCGCCTGTCTCGGTAAGTGCCTTTGGCAATCTCGTGCCGCCACAGTAGCTTGCCGTCGCTGCGGTCGAAGCACATGGCCAGCAGTGTATCCTTGGCCGAATCCACGCCGGAGAGAAAAACCTTTTCTTTCCAGACAATCGGCGTAGCAGCCGAACAGCCGGGCAGTTCGACGCTCCAGGCGATATTCTCAGTCCTACTCCAATCCGATGGCAGATTCCTTTCATCGGTCGAACCGTTGAAATAAGGCCCCCGCCAATTAGGCCAATCCGCGGCCTGGGCAACGCTAATACCCGCTAAAACAAATATCAAAAACGCACGGCTTCTCATCGGCATGCCTTCCTTAAAACTCTGTTCCTGCAATACAAAATGGGCTGCTCATTCTACATATCCCCAATTATCGAGTACGGGCAGTGCCGCTGATTTGGCCGAGACAGCGCCGCCTGTCCCGTGTAGAATACTATACGGCTTTGGCCGTGCATTGTCCAGAGGCAAAATCGGGTCAAGTCAGACAGGTTGGATGCTTGCTGCACAACTCAGGAAATCGAAAATATAGGTGTAACTGTGACCACACATAACAAATATACTCTTGCCGCCTTTCGTCTGCTATTTGCCCTGGAATGCTTCCCGTGCTTAGCTAAAGAATAGGTGATGATTGGAAAAACAGACGTCGGTGCATTCGAGCGAGATTGAGAATAAACAACTGTATAACAAGCGCATTCACATGGGCGCGATATAACGTTCTTTGGAAAAGGAATGACTAAGATGGGCATCAATAAAAAGGAGACTAGAAAAAGAGCCACTAAGGTTGGCTCAGCCAGCACGCGGCCTGTGGGGGAAGCCATGAGGGTTGGCAGAAAAGCAAGGGTCTTAGCATGGCTGGAGAAATACTCGACACCAGGCATATTTGTTGGAACGGCAATCCTTGCAATCGTGGCCATTGTCGCAACTACTTGTTCTGTCTGGGTATCGTGGCACACAGTCAAGGCTATTACAAAGCCATCTCCACCTGACCTTTATGTGAACTTTGCATTAACTGGCAAACCATCATTAGCGGTTGCCAGAAATCGAAGAGAAAGCATGGCAAACTTTCCACTCGACCTGGTTGTGACAAACAAGGGACAATTGACCGCTCATAATGTCCGCCTGAAACTGTTGGATTCACGAATTGAACAATCAAGCTATCATAGCCGTCTCGTGATCAAGGCCAATGAGACCAATGTTGCGCAAAACTCCATCTATGTGGAGGAGTCAGCCAGAACAATGACAACAATACTGTTAGGCGAAATCCATCCGGGGGAAAGCATCCCTCTTGACTCCGTTTTGCAAGCAGAATTAGCAACAAATCACGCCCCCATCCTCATGCCATTTGAGCCAGATGCGAATAGTTTCTCAATGCCACCAATACCGCTGAAACACCATCGAGTAAAGGCGTGGATCTCGGCGGATGACCTTCTTGAAAGAGAACTGCCGCTTTACATAACTGTGGGAATGATTGAGCAATTGAAACAAGTAGAAGACAAGGTATATGTGGCTGAGGGTGGGCGACTCATAATCTCACACAAATGAAATACGGAAAAAGGCCTCGCTGCATGTCGCGGTTCTTTCATTTCGAAATAGTAGTCCGCTTATGCCAACCCAGGACAACTAAGAAACTGATATGAAAGCCAGATGCTCGGAAAGGGTGTGTTATAGTCATCTCGATATGTTCGCCGGAGGGGCGGCACAAATTCAATGACGTGAACTTGTTTAAGGAGCAATTGGCCCTTGGGGACGAAGCGAGGCTGTATGAGCAGATTCCTTCCCGGTGTGGGGACTCGCAACGAAATTGGAAGTCTTGTTAGAGTGCCTAAGTCTTCCTGCCCTTACCGGGTTTGGGGTCTGCATCTGTTTGAGGCCCGGCGTCCTGGGCGTCGGCTGTTATTTGGGCTGAGCCGGTGGTTTCGTCTTCCATGGCATTGATCTTTTTTAGAATATCGGCGAGGTCCATGCCCGTTGCGGCCTTCATTTGCTCCATGAACTTAACGAGGCCGGCAGGTACGGCTGTAAGCATCCGGTTCACGGCCGTATCGCCATCGCCGCCGCTATCGATTGCGATTACCTTATCGAATTTGATCTCGCCGAGCGCGTCTGCGCCCCTGCCGGCGACCTCTTTGATTGCTTCGAGGGCCAGATTGAGCTGGGCGGCCTTGCCGTAGGTGTTCCAAGCCTCTGCTTTCTTGCGGAGGCCCTCGGCCTCGGCTTCGAGTTTCAATTGGATACCCTTGGCCTCGGCCTCGGCCCTTTTCAGAATGGCGGCGGCATCGCCTTCGGCCTTGAGGATGACGGCCTGTCGGTCGGCCTCGGCGGGGATTACTCTGTCGGCCCTGTACTTCTGCTCTTCGGCCTCGGCTCTTGCGGACTCGACCTTTTCTCTTGCCTTTTGCTGCTCCTCGAGGACCTTCTGCTCTTCGATGACCACTGCTTGCCTGGCTTGGGCCTCAGAAAGGGGTCCCTGCTGCTCGGCCTTTTTTGTGGCAGCAAGTGTCTGGCCGACATAATCCTGCTTTGCAACGTCGCGGTCCTTCTCGGCTTCTGCGATCTGCCTTTCCTGCTCGGCTCTTACGACCTCGCCTTCCCTGCGGGCGGTCTCGGAGCGTTTCATCGCATCTCTTTTGGCCTCTGCCTCGCCGATCTCGGCATCCCTGATGACCTCAGCGGTCCTCTTTCTGCCGAGGGCTTCGAGGTAGCCTCTTTCGTCGCGGATGTCCTGGATGTTGATGATGTCGATAATCACGCCGATCTTTGCGAGCTCTTCGCCGGACTGCTCGAGGACCTTGTTGACGAACATGTCTCTCTGCTGGTAGAGCTGCTCGACGGTCATAACGCCGATGATGTCACGAAGCTGGCCTTCGAGGGTCTCCTTGATGATCTGCATGATCTGGTGGTCGGTGGTACCGAGGAATCTCTCGACGGCCTTTGCAAGCATCTCCTGCTCGCTGGAGATTTTGACGTTTGCGACGGCCTCGATGGTTACGGGGACGCCTTCGGCGGAATAGGCAGCCTCAACCCTGACGTCGGGAAGGTTCATCGTCTTGAGGGATATCCTGTTGACCACCTCAAGGACGGGGATTCTGAATTTTGCCCCGCCGACAATGGCAACCCATCCTCGCTTTGTGTCTTTGTGCCTTCTGCCGGTGAATACGAGGGCTTCGTGCGGCTCGGCCTTTATGTAGTTGGCGGCGAAAATCATAATACCGGAAATCACGCCGATAAACGCTACGACGATAACGATAATCAAACCCATATTTTCCATGACTTCTCCCTTTCTCTGATTCTCGAATTATCTGTTAGAAAAGCTTCAACTCCATTTCACTCGACTACGGCGGTCCCGCCGGTAACGGATTTTATCTTTACGGTTTGTCCCCTGCCGTACTCCTTGTCGGGGTCTTTCGCTCTGGCGCTAAAATACGCGCTTCGGCCCGTTTCCTTGTCGGTGGCCTCGATCTCGCCCGTGCCCCCGCCTTTCGGAATCGGGACCGTCACCCTGCCCTCCTTGCCCACAAAGGTATGCGCCCTGAGCTGGCTGTTGGACTGCTGGCTGTAGAGCAAACCCAGCAGTCTATAGCCTATATACCAGACAACCAACCCACCGGCCATCGCCCAAAAAACATGATATACGGGCCACTTGAAGTGGGCCGCCATGAAGCCGCAGAGGCCAAAGCCGATCAGGAAGAACATTATCAGCTTGAGGCTCAACTTGCCGGGTCCGCCGAACTCGCCCGCATCCACGTCCACGTCAACGTCGGCATCGACGTTAAGGTCGGCATCCA
>JAFGTU010000248.1 GCA_016933985.1 Sedimentisphaerales bacterium
AGAAAGATCACCGCTCGAACGAAGGCCGTCATCGCCGTTCACCTTCTCGGCGGGCCTTGTGATATGGACCCGATTATGGAGACGGCCCGCAAACGCGGGATCGCCGTCTTGGAGGATTGTGCGCAGTGCGTCGGCGGCTCGCATCGCGGAAGAAAGCTCGGCTCCATCGGCGACGTGGGCATCTACAGCTTTCAGGTCAACAAGATGATTACCTCCGGCGAGGGCGGAGCCGTCGTGACAAACGACGCGGTCATCTACGAGCGAGCCGCACGTTTTCACGATATGGGCACGATACGCTCGGTCTTTACCGACCGCACGGGGTCGAGCCGGGTGCAGACGTTTGCGGGCGAGAATTTCAGAATGAATGAGTTTACCGGGGCCGTGCTCGGGGCGCAGTTGTTCAAGCTCGCTTCGATGGTTGCTCAACTGCGTAGTAACGCCGAGGCTATCTACGATGGTATTAGCAAGCTGCCGGGAATTCGGCTTCGTCGCCGTCCCGATCCGCAAGGTGATACCGGCTACGCCGTTTTCTTCGAGATGAAAGATAAAGCGGCGCGCGACCGATGCATCTCTGAATTGAGGAGGCGGAAGGTTCCCGCATCGACCCTGACGGGATCGGTTCTGCTGCCCATAGAGGAATCCGTGGTCAACAAGCGCGCCCGCCATCCCGATTGGCCCTCGTTCAACAGCCCCCAAGGCAAGAAAATCGAATATGGGCCGGACTGCTGCCGCCAGACGCTGGATGTATTCGACCAGTTCGTGCAGGTCCGCATCGGCGCCAAATACACGCAGCGGATCAACGACCATATCATTGATGCCATCCGAGAGGTCTATAACTCTCTTGTATAATGTTGTTCTGTCGTGTTGCCATACGCCGGGAATTTTTGAGAAACGCGGTTTTTCCGAGATTGACAAATCTTGCCGGAGATGTATATTCGGAATTGTGGTCATGATAAAAAGTGGATAAGGTTTATTGGAAAGGGAAGGTGGCGACATGGAAGCTTATGGAAATCTCGCGGTTTTAACGGTGGCCCAGGCCGAGCCGGATACGCGGGCGGCGTTTATCAGGCGGACTTATGCACACCTGGCCGGGGCGGTGGCGGTCTTTGTCGGTCTTGAGGCAATCTTGCTCAAATCGGCACTTGCGCCGGCGATGATGAATTTTATCTCGGCCAATCGCTACGGCTGGCTGATGATTCTCGGGGCCTTTATCCTCGCCGGCTGGATGGGAAGGAGCCTGGCTTCGAGCGCCCGCACGATAACGACACAATATCTCGGGCTGGGTTTCTACGTCTTGGCCGAGGCAATCATCTTCGTGCCGATCCTGTATATCGCCGCGTTCTACTCCTCGCGCGACGTTCTCCCCACCGCTGCGATATTGACCGGGCTGTTGTTTGCCGGGTTGACGACGGTGGCGTTTACGACGCGGAAAGATTTTAGTTTTCTCAGAGGCATATTGACAATCGGCGGCTTTGTCGCGTTGGGCCTTATAGTTTGCGCGACGATTTTCGGATTTGGCCTGGGCCTGATTTTCTCCGTGGCGATGGTCGGCCTGGCGAGTGCTGCGATTCTCTACGATACGTCGAAGATTATTCATCACTACGGCCCCGACCAGCACGTGGCGGCGTCCCTGGAGCTGTTTGCCTCGGTGGCGCTGCTGTTCTGGTACGTGCTGCGAATCGTAATGAGCCTGTCTCGCCGCTAAGACGAGCCGACTATTCTTCTGTTGCTCCGTGTTTCTTGAGAATATCGATTATCTCCTGGTTCTTCAACAGCTTTGCCAAATCCAGAGCGGTTCTCCCCTGAAATCCTTTGGTATTGACATCTGCACCGTTTTTCATAAGCAGTTGCACCATCTCTTTGTCTTTGCGGAACACCGCTGCCTGTAGAGCTGTCATACGCATTGGGCCGCTGACTACGTTTGGGTCCGCTCCATTAGCCAATAAGAGTCCCGCTATCTCAGTATCCCCAGATATAACGGCTTGTATGAGAACAGGGGTATCCTTGTCACCTGCACTTATGTCTGCACCTTCTGAGATCAGCAGTCTTACGACTTCTACCTTTCCTCCTTTTACAGCATAGTCGAGAGGTGTGCGCTGCCTGCTGGTTCTCTTTTCATTGATGTCCACACCCTCTTTAAGATAGCTTTTCACACGACCTATGTCTCCCTGATAAGCCGCAAAGTGAATGTTATTTGTATCTGCACCCTTCGACAGGAGAAAATCAAATAATTCCGGTGCTGACCGCCCCAGAGCCACATCATCCAATAGGGTACAGCCAGAATCATCCTTCGCGTTTAGATTAGCTCCTTTATAAAGCAGCAAATCCATCAACTCCTTGAAGGTCTCCTGGTCCGCCTGCCGTGCAATGTGCAAGGGTGTCTGGCCCTTGGAATTTCGGGCATTTACATCAGCCCCTTTAGCGATGAGTATTTCCATTACATCCTTGTGGCCTCTTTGGGCGGCTAAGTGTAGTGGTGTGATGCCGTCCTCGTCCTTGGCATTGACATCCACCCCTTCGTCAAGAAAACGTTTAACCTCAGATGGAAGCCCCCAAATGGCGGCTCTGTGGATGGAAGAAGTCCTCGCTCCCGCTGACATAAGTAACTGGGCGGTCTCTTTGTGATAACCGCCAAGATCGAGTGGCGTCTCGCCGCTGTCGGCCTTTGAATTTACATCAGCACCTTTTTTGATTAGCAGATCAGCAACCTCCTTGTAGCCTCTTTGGGCAGCCAAGTGTAGTGGTGTCATGCCCTTTTTGTCCTTCGCATTGACATTTGCATCTTCGGAGATGAGTAATTCCACAACTTCCTTTTGGCCTTCTTGGACGGCAAGAAGCAGGGGTGTACGACCATTCTCGTCCTTGGCGTTAACATCTGCACCTTGTTCGAGCAAAGCCTCAGCCCTGGCCAGGTCTCCCAATTGCACGGCTTGATAAACAGAAGTCACCTTTGTACTGAACAGTTTTATA
>JAFGTU010000249.1 GCA_016933985.1 Sedimentisphaerales bacterium
CTCGGCTATGCTCATACCCGCGGTGATCGCCTCAAGTGCGCCGGCGTAATCGGTGTTGTATGCCTTCAGGCCGCCCTGGCCGGTGATGACCATGGTATTGACCGCGCCGATCTTCTCAGCGAGCGGCTCGACCTTCCCGCCGGCACCCCTCGCGAAATTCAAGGCGTTTTCCTTATGTGGGATTGTCACGCTTAGACCTTTGAAGTCAAGCCATTTCCTCCGCATGATATTGTGCATGAACTGATCGAATCCGCCCCGCCCGCCTTCGACCAGCAGCGGAAGATACAGACTGTTCATCCTCGCATCGGCAAAGCAGGCGTTGTGAATTGCCGGGCTGAGTGAATGAGCCACCGGATCCGCAATCACGCCGAATAAGTGCGTCTCCGAGTTGATGCAATCGCCGCGGTAGAGCTCTTTGAATTTCCTGATGGTCAACTGCCCGGACGCGGTTGCCGACTCGTCGTCGATGCTTGCAAAAGTCAAAAAGCTGCCGAGCTTTCCCGCAAGTATTCTGCTGATAACGCCGCTTTCGCCCATGCAGAAGATAATTCGCTCGCCGCTTGTCTTATGCAGCAGGTCGAAGGCCTCAAAACAATCGTTGATATGGTTGGCAGTATAGACAAGCTTTGGGATCGCCGACGGAAAGACTGTCAGCATGCGGCGATGCAAAGCCGTGATGTCCTCGAATCTGCCATGGAAATCATGGGCCGATAGTATCAGCCTACTCTTCGGATTTTGCGACAATACTCGCCTTAGAAGTTCCTGGCTCTCGATTGCGAGGAAATTCTCATATTCTAAGTCTATGAAATCCGCCCCGGCTTCGACCACGCCAGCGAGAACGTCGATTCGCAGCTTGAGCGGATAGTCTATAGCTCCGCCCTGACGCTTGTCCCGGCAGGTCACTATTATCGGCGCCACCCCGGAAAACTGGTTTTTAACCGTAGAAACAAGTTTCTTCACGACTTTGACGTCGAGATTCTCGATGTAGTCTGCTCGCAGTTCGATCACCTGGGCCCCGCCGGCAATTGCAGCGCCAATCCGATCAGACGCTTGGTCCGGATTCGTCGCCGAGATGGGCACAGCCAAGTAAGCCATAGTAGCCGTAGGATATAATAGCAATAGCCTGCGAACAAGAATAAAAAGCAGAAACAACGGACCTTTAGCCCCCTTTTGCAGACATGCCCCTTGACAACGAGGCGAAGAATCCGTATAATAAGGCTTAGGGTTGTTGAAAAGTGCCTCAAGCAGGTGAAAATGCGCACCTGCGCTATTACTTCGAGTTCCCGTTGGCGTCGCAACGGGAAAGTCCATATCAGCAGCCCCACGAATTAAGGCTTCTTTCCTTATTAGGAGGAGGAAATAGACCGCAAGAGGATAGTCTATGCAGCCATTGTGCTGCTGTTGGCGGTATTCGTCGGCAATGCTTCGGCCCAACCGATCACGGTGCAACAGGCCAAAAAGGCGGTCCTGGGCTGGCTCAATACCGATGCGCCATCTTTCCAGAGAAGAATCGATGGCGGGCGACCGGAAAACCTGCTCCTCTTCACCGACGACGCCGGCGAGCCGATCTACTACATCATCCATTTGAAGCCTTCCGGATTTGTGATTGTCTCTGCCGATGACCAGGTCGAACCCATCATCGGTTTTGCCGATGACGGCAACTATGACCCATCGCCCGACAACCCGTTAGGAGCGCTCACAACAAACGACTTGAACGGGCGAATGGCAGCAGTGCGGACCGGTGAGCATCTGCGAACGGAAAGTAAGCGAGAACGTGCGCTGCGGGCAAAAAAGAAATGGGACCGATTCATACAGCTAAACGCCGCTTCCGACGAAGGATTCACCTTGACGGACCCGATGGACACAGTAACCGGGCAAAGTGTAGCGGCCATTTCCGATATGCGAGTCCCGCCGCTCCTGGGCAGCAAATGGGGCCAGAATGGCGTCTGCGACGCGTTTTGCTTTGACTATTACACACCGGGCAATTATCTCGCCGGATGTGTGGCGGTAACAATGGCACAAATCATGCGATACCACCAACACCCCACGGCAGGTATAGGCATAGAAGGGTTCTGGATAAAGAAAGACAACAGTGACTGGTACGGGGCCTACACCAGAGGCGGCGACGGCAGAGGAGGCCCGTACTATTGGGATTATATGGTGCTTGTCCCGACATGTTCGATAACCACGAACCAGCGAAAGGCTATCGGGGCCCTCTGCTACGATGCCGCCATTTCCGTCAATACGATCTTTCGTAGCGACTCGTCGCAAGCCGACACCCTCAGGGCAAAGGATGCCCTTGTCGAAACCTTCATGTATGCCGGAGCAATAACAGGATACAACGGTGGCGACAATATAGGCGACGGACTCATCGGAATGATAAATCCAAACCTCGACGCTAAAGATCCTGTAATTATCGGCATCCAGGGCGCCGGTGGACATGCGGTTGTCTGCGACGGATACGGATACAACGCATCGACTCTCTACCACCACCTCAATATGGGCTGGAGGGGAGTATGTGACGCCTGGTATAACCTCCCCAATATTGACTCGACTCCCTCTTACACCTCGATACACAAGTGCATCTATAATATTCGCCCTCACAGCGGCGGCGGCGAAATCGTCAGTGGCAGAATATACAGCCCAAGCGGCGAACCGATAGCAAATCCCACCGTCTATGCCAAGCCGGCCGCAGGAGGCCTCAACGTCAACGCAGAGTCCGATGAGAATGGCATATACGCCTTCGACAACCTCGTTTCCGCGGCCACTTATAGGATATACGTCTCAGAAGAGGGATATACTTTCCTGCCTAAGAATATCACCACCGGCACATCACGAGACGATTCTGCCGTTTCAGGGAATGTTGGGGGGGTTGACTTCTATGGTCAATATGCAACGGATGCGCTCATAGGCAGATGGAAACTTGACGAGACCACCGGCCAAACGGCAGAGGATTCCGCAGGAGTCAACGACGGCACTGTTTACGGCGGAGCAGCCTGGCAAGCATCCGGCGGGATGTTCGACGGAGCCCTTCTATTCGGCGGCGACGATTACATTGTTATCCCCAACGAATCGAACTTCGATATGGACGAGCAGATCACGGTTGCGAGCTGGGTCAAAATCAATACGGTAAACAAGGACTGGCAGACCGTCATCGCCAAAGGCAACTCGGCTTGGAGGCTTTCAACGCTCAGAAGCGAGAGAAAGTTCTATTTCGCTATCACGGGCTCGCCCAGTAATGCCGCCGTCAATGGCAGCGTCAACGTGCCGCTCGGCGAATGGCATCACGTATGCGGGACCTATGATGGCACGCATATCCGCCTATACATAGACGGCGTAGAGGACCCCGCCGGCCCGGCGGCTTACGCCGGCGGCATAGCAACGAACAACTTCGACGTATATATCGGAGAAAATGCCGAGATACGCGGACGATACTGGAGAGGCTCAATCGACGAAGTGCGTATATATAACTACGCACTCAAAGCCGGCGAAGTTGCCAACCTGATGTGCCTTGTACCCATTGCCGCAGATGTAAACCACGATTGCGTCGCCGATATGGCCGACTACGCCATGCTCACCCGGGCATACCTGAGCCGACCGGGCAATCCGCGATGGAACCCCGACTGCGACATCAGCTCCCCAGCCGACAACATCGTCGATATGCGAGACCTGAATGTGCTTCTGCAAGACTGGCTGGCCGGAGATTAGCCGCCTTCATACAACGGCCCTGTACGCACATTGGCTTGCTCCGGTCTCCCTTATGGACTGATGCTATTCCCTCAGACCCTTGCTCAGTCTTGCCTTGTCCGAAGGAATCGGTTATCCTGCGAAAGTGTCTTCTGATTCAATGCGTTTAGTTTGGTAATCGCCCGATTGTAATATAAGATGATAGAGCTAACGGTAAATATCCCTGCCCGCGACCCTAAGAGCTATAGGATCGCCATTGGAGCGGAGATTCTCCACTCCATCTGGCCCCGCGTAGAGGCGGATTTCGCCGGACCCAGCAAGTTCGTTGTGACGGATGAGAACCTGGTCTCTGCCGGCCATCTTAAACAGCTTCTGGGCGAACGCGATGTGCCCACCTTTGTCATCGCCCCCGCCGGCGAGGTCTCCAAGAACATGGATACCGTAGTCTCGATAATCGAGGCGATGGAGAAGGCCTACTTGGGCAGAGATACCGTAGTTGTTGGCATGGGCGGCGGAACGGTCGGCGATATTGCCGGGTTCGCCGCTTCCATATTCAAAAGGGGCGTCCCTGTTATTCACATACCCACCACAACCGTCGCACAGGCGGATTCGGCCATTGGCGGCAAGACGGGAGTCGATTCGACCGTGAGCAAGAACGCATTTGGGGCGTTCTGGCACCCGGCTGCCGTCTATCTCGACGTTGCCACGCTGGAAACGCTCGACGACAGGCAATACCGGGCAGGGCTCGTCGAGTCCGTAAAACACGCCGTCATCGCCGATAGCGAGTATTTTGCCTTCATCGAGAAGAACATGCAGGCGATTCTCCTGCGCGATCGCGCTGTGCTCGAAAAAATCGCCGATTTCAACTGCCGAATCAAAGGCAATGTCGTCGAAGCCGATCCGCACGAGCAGAACATCCGAAGAATCCTCAACTACGGCCATACTATCGGACATGCCGTCGAATCGGCCAGCGGATACAAATTGCTCCATGGAGAGGCGGTGGCGATAGGGATGATCGCCGCCGGATTGATCGAGATCGAGATGGGAGTAGGCGACCCTGAAAGGCTCGAAAGAATCCGTGCAATCCTCAAAAAGCTCAGTCTCCCGGTGGAACTGCCCAAGGATTTAGCCGAAAATAGCCTCATTGACTTGATTAAACGCGACAAAAAGGCCGTGAATAAATGGCCAAAATTCGTCTTGACCAGTCAAATCGGCCAAGTATATTGCCGCGACGGTCAGTGGGCCGTCAATGTTGAACCACGCGTAGTGGAAAGAGTATTGCGAATGTTGCAGGTGGCATCAAGTTAAGGTAACAATATGTACAGAGAACAGATAAAAGTGCTCGACTGCACCATCAGGGACGGAGGGCTTATAAATAACCATTACTTCACGGATGAATTCGTCATCGCCGTGTATAAGGCCCTCTCGGAGAGCGGAATCGATTATATGGAGATGGGCTACCGCGCCAGCCGGGAGCTCTCCCCCCCCGCCGAATATGGCGCCTGGAAATACTGTGACGACGACAAAATACGCCAGATTATCGACAAGGCCCAGATCGAGTCGAATCTTAAGATCAGCGTGATGGTCGATTCTTACCGCGTCAAAGAGCAGACCTTCGCGCCCGCCGACCAGAGCCCTATTGATATGATTCGGGCCGCAACTTATGTCAAGTACATCGACAGCTCAATCGAGCTGGTTAATAGGTGCCACGACCTCGGCTATGAGACAACGGTCAACATTATGGCGATCTCGACGGAGATTGAGCCGGACCTCGTCGAGGCGCTCGACCAGTTGGCAAAGTGCCCGGTCGATGTGGTTTATGTTGTCGATAGCTTCGGGGCGCTATACTGCGAGCAGATCGAGTATCTGGTCAAGCTGTACAGGCAGCATCTGCCGGGCAAAGAGATCGGCGTCCACTGCCACAATAATCAGCAGCTTGCATACGCGAACACCATAGAAGGAATAATCCACAACGCCAACTATGTTGACGGCTCGCTCTTTGGCATCGGGCGGGGACCGGGCAACTGCTGCCTCGAGCTGCTGGTCGGCTTTCTGAAGAACCCGAAGTTCGACCTGACCCCGATCCTCAAGGTCATAGAGGACTATATGCTGCCGATGCGGA